>DATDES010000139.1:0-6817 GCA_036522975.1 Burkholderiaceae bacterium
AGGCGTTGGAACCAGCCGCCGAGATGGCTGTCATATCATCCAGGCCTATGCTTGAGCAGCGCATCCAGCAACAGTTCTTCGAAAGCGCAGATCTGCTTTCGCATACGGCCGAAACCCTCTCCAGACCGATTGCCGACGCTGCACAGACCCTCTTGGGATGTATCACCGCCGGCGGCAAGGTCATGCTCTGCGGCAGCGGCCCCGCCGCTTCGCTGGCCCAGCATGGCGCAGCCCTGATGGTCGGTCGCTTCGAGCGCGAGCGTCCTGGGCTGGCCGCCATGGCGGTCGGCGGCGAAAGCGAGGTCCGGGCCCTTGGCGCCCCTGGTGACGTGCTGCTCGCGGTCAGTGCCGGGAGCCCGACGCCGGCCCTGATCGCTGCCGTCCAGGCGGCGCAGGCCAAGGACATGACCGTGGTGGCGCTGACCGGCCACGACGCTGCCGGCCTGGCCGACCGCTTGACCGAAACCGATGTGCACATCGCGGTGCCGCACGAACGTGCGGCACGCCATCACGAAACCCATACCCTGGTCTTGCACTGCCTTTGCGACGCGGTGGACCTGCAACTCCTGGGTGAACAGGAACCGACATGAACGTGACGAAGACTCTCTTGCTGCTGCGCCGCTCTGCGCTGCTGGCCCTGGCCGCCGCTACGCTCGGTGGCTGCGCGGCCCTGGTGGTCGGTGGCGCCGTCGGTACCGCGATGGTGGTGGCCGACCGCCGCAGTTCGGGCACGGTGGTCGAAGACCAGTCGATCGAGATCAAGTCCGCGACCCGGATCAGTGAGACGGTCGGCGACCGCGGCCATGTCAATGTGACCAGCTTCAACCGCACCGTGTTGCTCACCGGCGAGGTTGCCAGCGAGGCCGATCGAGTCGCGATCGAGCAGGCGATCGCCCGTATCGAGACCGTGCGCTCGACGGTCAACGAACTGGCCGTGATGGCCAGCACCTCGTTCACTGCTCGCTCCAACGACTCGGTCCTGACGAGCAAGGTCAAGGCCAGCTACCTGGATACCAAGGACCTGCAGGTCAACACGATCAAGGTCGTGACCGAGCGAGGCGTGGTTTACCTGATGGGCCGCGTCACCGAACGCGAGGCGACACGCGCCACCGACCTGGCGCGCGGCGTGTCGGGCGTGAAGAAGGTGGTTCGCATGTTCGACATCCTCACCGACGCCGAACTGGCGGCCCTGGGGGGCACCAAGGGCTGAGGCTGCGCTGCGCGGCTAGCGCAGTCGCTTGATCAGGCTCGACGTGTCCCAGCGCTGCCCGCCAAGGGCCTGGACGTCTGCGTAGAACTGGTCGATCAGCGCGGTGACCGGTAGCTTGGCGCCGTTGCGGCGCGCCTCGTCGAGCACGAGGCCGAGGTCCTTGCGCATCCAGTCGACCGCAAAGCCGAAGTCGAACTTGCCGTCGACCATCGTCGTGCCGCGGCTGTCCATCTGCCAGCTCTGCGCCGCGCCCTTGCCGATGACTTCGAGCACCTGCTTCATGTCCAGGCCAGCCTTCTGGCCGAAGGCGATCGCCTCGGCCAGGCCCTGCACCACGCCAGCGACAGCGATCTGATTGACCATCTTCGCCAGCTGACCCGCGCCCGAGGCGCCTACCCGCGTCACCGCCTTGGCAAACGCCATCGCGACCGGCTGGATGCGCTGGAACGGGTCCGCATCGCCGCCGCACATCACGGTCAGGGTGCCGTTCACGGCGCCGGCCTGGCCGCCCGAGACCGGCGCATCGATGAAGGCCAGGCCGCGCGCCTTCGCCGCGGCATGGAGCTCGCGCGCGACGGCCGCCGAGGCGGTGGTGTGGTCGACGAAGACCGCACCCGGCGCCATGCCGGCAAAGGCCCCGTCGGCTCCGAGCACCACAGAGCGCAGGTCGTCGTCGTTGCCGACACAGGCGAAGACGACGGCTGCGCCGGCTGCAGCTTCGCGCGGCGAGGGAGCGGCCCGGCCGCCGTGCTCGGCAGCCCAGATCTCAGCCTTGGCGCCGGTGCGGTTGTAGACGGTGATGCGGTGGCCGGCACGGGCGAGGTGCCCGGCCATCGGGTGGCCCATCACACCGAGGCCCAGGAAGGCGACGTTCTGCGGGGCGATCGGTTCGTAGGTTCGACTCGTGCTCATGCGGGCAAGTATGCCCGTGCGATGGCTGAGCCGAGCTTTCACATGATCGTCAGGTGCTCCGTGCCGGAAGCGAGGTCCGACGAGCGGGCACGCTGGCTGTTGAGCTTGATCTGCAGGCGCAGGTCATTGACCGAGTCGGCGTTGCGCAGCGCGTCCTCGTAGGTCACCATGTTGGTCTCGTACAGGTCGAATAGGGACTGGTCGAAGGTCTGCATGCCGAGTTCGCGCGAGCGCTTCATCAGCTCCTTGATGTCGCCGACCTCGCCCTTGAAGATCATGTCCGAGACCAGCGGCGTGTTGAGCAGAACCTCGACCGCGGCGATCCGGCCCTTGCCCTCCTGGCGCGGCAGCAGGCGCTGCGAGATCAGCGCCTTCAGGTTCAGCGACAGGTCCATCAGCAATTGCGCCCGGCGTTCCTCGGGGAAAAAGTTGATGATCCGGTCCAGCGCCTGGTTCGAGCTGTTGGCGTGCAGTGTGGCCAGACACAGGTGGCCGGTCTCGGCAAAGGCGACGGCGTGTTCCATGGTCTCGCGATCGCGGATCTCGCCCATCAAGATCACGTCGGGCGCCTGGCGCAGGGTGTTCTTCAGCGCCGGCGCCCAGTCGTCGGTGTCGATACCGACCTCGCGCTGCGTGACGATGCAGTTCTTGTGCGCATGCACGAACTCGACCGGGTCCTCGATCGTGATGATGTGGCCGTAGGAGTTCTCGTTGCGGTAGTCGACCAGGCCGGCGAGCGAGGTGCTCTTGCCCGAGCCGGTAGCGCCGACGAAGATCGTCAGGCCGCGCTTGGTCATCGCGATCTCTTTCAAAATCCCCGGCAGGCCCAGGCTGTCGATGGTCGGGATCTGCTGCGGGATCGTGCGCATCACCAGGCCGACATGGCCCTGTTGCACGAAGGCGTTGACACGAAAGCGGCCGATCCCGGTGGGCGAGATCGCGAAATTGCACTCCTTCGATCGCTCGAACTCGGCTGCCTGCTTGTCGTTCATCACCGCTCGCGTCAGCGCCATCGTGTGTTGGCCGGTCAGTGGCTGCGGGCTGACCTTGGTGATCTTGCCGTCGACCTTGATCGCCGGCGGGAAGTCGGCGGTCAGGAAAAGGTCCGAGCCGTTGCGGCTGATCATCAGCCGCAGCAGGTCGTTGACGAATTTGGAGGCCTGGTCGCGTTCCATAACAGTCCTTGATGCGGTCAGCCGGGGAAGTTTTCGGGCGTGCGGGCCCGGCCGCGTGCCTCGGCCGGCGAGATGATGTTGCGCTTGACCAGCTCGGTCAGGGTCTGGTCCAGAGTCTGCATGCCCAGGCTCTGGCCGGTCTGGATGGCCGAGTACATCTGCGCGATCTTGTTCTCGCGGATCAGGTTCTTGATCGCCGAGGTGCCGAGCATGATCTCGTGCGCCGCGACGCGGCCCGAGCCGTCCTTCAGCTTGCAAAGCGTCTGCGAGATCACCGCGATCAGCGACTCCGACAGCATCGAGCGCACCATCTCCTTCTCGGCGGCCGGGAACACGTCGACGACGCGATCGATGGTCTTCGCGGCCGAGCTGGTGTGCAGGGTGCCGAAGACCAGGTGGCCGGTCTCGGCGGCAGTCAGCGCGAGGCGGATGGTTTCGAGGTCGCGCAACTCACCGACCAGGATCGCATCCGGATCCTCGCGCAGCGCGGCGCGCAGTGCGTTGTTGAACGACAGCGTGTGCGGGCCGACCTCGCGCTGGTTGACCAGGCACTTCTTCGATTCGTGGACGAATTCGATCGGGTCCTCGACCGTCAGTACGTGACCGTACTCGTTCTCGTTCAGGTGGTTGACCATTGCGGCCAGGGTCGTGCTCTTCCCCGAGCCGGTCGGGCCCGTCACCAGCACCAGGCCACGCGGCTTCAGCGCCAGCTCGGCGAAGACCTTGGGCGTGTTGAGCTGCTCGAGGGTCAGGATCTTGCTCGGAATGGTCCGGAACACCGCGCCCGAGCCGCGGTTCTGGTTGAAGGCATTGACGCGAAAGCGCGCCAGGCCCTGGATCTCGAACGAGAAGTCGCACTCCAGCGTGTCTTCGTAGTGCTTGCGCTGCGAATCGTTCATGATGTCGTAGACCATGTCGTGCACATGCTTGTGCTCGAGCGGATCGACATTGATGCGCCGCACGTCACCGTGCACCCGGATCATCGGCGGCAAGCCCGCGGACAGGTGCAAGTCGGAGGCCTTGTTCTTGACCGAAAAGGCCAGCAGCTGGGTGATGTCCATGAGTGTGCGTGAGGGCTTGAGCTAGTCTCGGACCATTATGGCGAGCATCGCAGTGAAGTTACAACAAGTGCGGGAGCGCATCGCTGCAGCCTGTGCCATGGCGCAACGTCCCGTGCAAAGCGTCACGTTGCTGGCGGTGAGCAAGACCTTCGGTCCCGATGCGGTGCGTGAGGCGCATGGCGCGGGCCAGTGTGCGTTCGGCGAGAACTATGTGCAGGAGGCGCTGACCAAGCTCGATGCATTGGCCGCGTTGCGGCCCATCGAGTGGCACCTGATCGGTCCCCTGCAGAGCAACAAAAGCCGCGAGGTCGCGGCAGCCTTCGACTGGGTCCACAGCGTCGACCGAATGAAGGTGGCCGAGCGCCTATCGGCGCAGCGCCCCGCGGGCCTGGCGCCGTTGCAGGTCTGCCTGCAGGTGAATGTCAGCGGCGAGGCGAGCAAGAGCGGTGTCGCCCCGGGCGAACTGGCGGCATTGGCCCGCGCGGTGGCTGCCCTGCCCAACCTGCGTCTGCGCGGCCTGATGTCGATCCCCGAACCCGTGGAGGGCCTTGAAGCGCAGCGGGCGCCGCACCGCATGCTGCGAGGGTTGTTCGACCAATTGCGTCAGCAGGGCCTCACGCTCGACACGCTGTCGATGGGCATGAGCGCCGACCTCGAAGCTGCGATCGCCGAGGGCGCGACGATCGTGCGCGTGGGCACGGCGATCTTCGGCGACCGCGCCTGAGGCTCAGAACGCCAGCGTCGTCGTGTTCTTCACCTCTTCCATCACCGCGTAGGTCCGCGTCTCGCGCACGCCGGGCAGGGTGCAGATAGCGCCGCCGGCGAACTCGCGGCAGGCGGGCATGTTTGGCCACGTGGTCAGCAGGTAATCGAAGCCGCCGGCCACAAGGTGGCATTCCAGGATTTCGGGCGTCGATCTTGTCGAACGGCGTGATGGTGGAGAACTCTCCACCAGCGTGTGAAAACTCGGAGTCATTCGCGGCGGCGCGCCGCGTAAGCTGGCGATCATCCATACAGCTGGGGCTGCCTTGAGCTCGACCGCCGCCGCCTTCCCGTGTCCGCCGCAGCGCATGCGCCTGCCCTACCCCTACCGCACCGAAGGGGGGGCGGTCGACGCGGCGCTGGCCCGCGTCGGCCCCCTCGGCTGGCCTGCCGTGATCGAGCGCGCGACGCCTTGGGTCGAGGGGGTGCGCGCCAACCCGGCGCCGTTCTGGGCCATGGAATCGCTGTTGCGCGAGTACCCGATCACCAGCGCCGAGGGTCTGGCCCTGATGCGCCTGGCCGAAGCGCTGCTGCGGGTGCCCGATGTGCAGACCGCGATCGCGCTCACCGCGGACCAGCTCGGCCGTGCCGACTTCGACGGTGCTGACTCGGACGGCCCGCACCGCATGCTGGCGAGCCTGTCGGCGAGCGCGATCTCCTTGTCGAAGAAGTTCCTGCCCGAGGCTGATGACGAAGGCGGTCTACTGCGGCGCCTGGGTTCCAGGACCGTGGTCGCGGCGACCGTGCGGGCGATCGGCCTGTTGGGCCGCCAGTTCGTGCTCGGCCGCACGATCGCCGAGGCGATCGCGGAGGCGGCCGGGCAGCGCAGGTCGCAGGACTCGTTGCGCTTCTCCTACGACATGCTCGGCGAAGGGGCCCGCACCGAGCGCGATGCCGAGCGCTACCTGGCGTCCTACCGCGGCGCGATCGACGCCATCGCCAGGATGGGGGTCGCACCCGGTCCCGAGTTCGCTGACGGCGTCTCGATCAAGCTCAGCGCCCTCTTTTCGCGCTACGAGGATGCACAGCGCGAACGCGTCTTTGCCGAATTGCTGCCACGCGTGTGGAGCCTGATAGAGCCGGCCGCCCGCGCCAACATCAACCTGACCATCGACGCCGAAGAGAGCGACCGCCTCGAACTCTCGCTCGACGTGCTCGACGCGCTGGCGGCGCGCATCGCGGAATCCTTCCCGCAGTGGCAGGGCTTCGGCCTCGCGGTGCAGGCCTACCAGACGCGCTCCCTGGCGGTGATCGACGAAGCCGCGCGCATCGCCCGCAGCCACGGCCTGCGCTTCATGGTCCGCCTGGTCAAGGGCGCGTACTGGGACGGCGAGATCAAGCGCGCCCAGGAGCTGGGGCTGGTCGCTTATCCGGTGTTCACGCACAAGCAGCACACCGATGCGTCCTACCTGGCCGGTGCGCAGGCGCTGATCGGCCATGCCGACCTGATCTACCCGCAGTTCGCGACCCACAATGCCGGCACCATCGCGGCCATCGTGCAGATGGCGACGCGCGCCAAAGCGCGCTTCGAGTTGCAGCGCCTGCACGGGATGGGAGAGGGCGTGTACCGCGAGTTCATGCGCAGCGCGCCGCACGTGCCGGTACGCATCTATGCGCCGGTCGGTGAACACCGCGACCTGCTGGCCTACCTTGTGCGCCGGCTGCTCGAGAACGGCGCCAACTCGTCCTTTGTGCAC
>DATDES010000140.1:0-2707 GCA_036522975.1 Burkholderiaceae bacterium
CAGCGGCCAGAACGTGCACGACCCGGAACTGATCGAGCAGATCCGCGGCACGCCCACGGTCCCGACCACCTCGATCTACTCGAAAACCGATGGCGTGGTTGCTTGGCAATGCAGCATCAACGACGCTGCACCGCAGGCCGAAAATATCGAGGTTCACGCCAGCCACGTCGGCATGGGCATGAACCCACTGGCGCTGTATGCGGTCGCAGACCGCCTGGCGCAAAATCCCGGGCGCTGGAAACCCTTCGACGTACGCGGTGCGCGCCGCTGGTTCTACAAGACCACCGGCCACGCGCCCTTGTCCGCCGCGAGCGGACGCTGAGCCGATCAATGCAGATCGCTGCCAACGGCGTGTCGATCGAGGTCGACGACCAGGGCCCGCCGGGCGGGCCGCCGATCCTCTTGCTGATGGGCCTTGGCATGCAGCTCACGGGCTGGCCTGACGAACTGGTCCGCCTGCTGGTCGGACGCGGTTTTCGCGTGATCCGCATCGACAACCGCGACGCAGGCCTGAGCCAGGGCTTTGACACCAGCGGCAGGCCCAAGCTGGCCTGGGCCACGTTGCGCTACACACTGCACCTGCCGGTCCACTCGCCGTACACACTGGCCGACATGGCCGGTGACGCCTTCGGCGTGCTCGACGCGCTGGGTCTGCCGGCCGCGCATGTCTGCGGTGCCTCGATGGGCGGCATGATCGCGCAGCACATGGCCGCCAGCCAGCCCGAGCGAGTGTCGCGCCTGACCTTGATCATGACGACCTCAGGCGCTCGTGGCCTGCCGCAACCCGGTCCCAGGGTGCGCGTGGCCCTGCTCGACGGCCGTCCGAGCGGGATGCACGATGTGGACGCCGAAGTCACGCGCCTGATGCGACTCTTCACGCTCATCGGCAGCCCCGCGTACCGCCCCGAACCCGAGGAGTTCCGGGCGCGCCTGACGGCCTCGGTGCGACGGGCCTGGCGGCCGGCCGGCGTGGCCCGACAACTGATCGCGGTGGCGGCCGACGGCGACCGCACGCCGCTGCTGTCGCGCATCGGCGCGCCGACGCACATCGTGCATGGCGCTGCGGACCCGTTGGTGCCGGTGGCGGCGGCGCACGACCTGCACGCCAAGATCGCCGGCTCGACGCTCGAAATCATCGACGGCCTCGGACACGACCTGCCGGCTCCGTTGTGGCCGCGCTTCGCGGCGGCGATCGGTCGCCACTGAGCGCCGTGCCGTGTCGCCGGCCTAAGGTGCGGCGGCGAGGAACTCGCGCAGCGCCGCCGCGGTGTTTTCGTCGAGCCGGCTGAAGACCGCACCGATCTTGAAGCCGTCGGCGCCGCTGTACGAGGAGTAGACAGTCTTCAGCTCGCCCTGGACCACCACCTGGCGGTCCGGCAGCGGCAGCTCGAAGCGGACTTGGCAGCGGGTGCCGGGCGTGATCGGCCGGCTGCTCAGGAAGGACACGCCGTCGACGCCGGTGTCCACCGTGACCGCCCGGCGCGTGGTCTGATCGGGTAGCACCAGGTCGCACGACTGACGCAGGCCCTTGCGCCGGGTGGCGCGGCGGTTGGTTTCGGGAGCGAGTTTCGGTTTCATGGCCGGTGCAGGAGGGCGCGGGCAGTGTAGCGACCTGCGAGCCGCTGCAGCGCTTTTGGCGCCTGCGGAAAACCGCGATGGAATGGCCGGCGCTGTGCAATGACAATCGCCACCCGTCTCACTGCTGTTGGAGAACCCATGGCGCCCAGTCCATCGTCTGCCCCCCTTGCTTTCGTCACTGGTGGCGCGCGCGGGATCGGCCTGGCCGTCGGCCAGTGGTTTCTGGCCCACGGCCACTGCGTCGCGCTGATCGATATCGATGCGCAAACCTTGGCCCAGACCGCGGCCCATCTCTCCGACCCAGAGCGCGTGCTCGCGATCCATTGCGACGTGTCCAAGCCCGATCAGGTGGCCAAGGCCGTGCAGCAGGTCGACGACCGCTTCGGCCGCATCGATGCGTTGGTCAACAACGCCGGCGTGGCGATCTTCAAGCCGATCCTGCAGACCTCGTTCGAGGAATGGCGCCAGGTGATGGACACCAACCTGGACGGCGCGTTCCTCTGCACCCAGGCCGTTGCGCCGCTGATGCTGCGCGACGGTGGCGGCAGCATCGTCAACATCGCCTCGATCTCGGGCCTGCGCGCGAGCACCTTGCGGGTGGCCTACGGCACCAGCAAGGGCGCCCTGATCCACCTGACCAAGCAGCAGGCCTGCGAGCTCGGCAACGCCGGCATCCGCGTCAACGCGATTGCCCCGGGGCCGGTCCTGACCGAGATGGCGAAGAAGGTCCACAGCACTTCGATCATCTCGGACTACTTCGACGCCATCCCGCTCAACCGCTACGGCACGCCCGAGGAGATTGCCGAAGCTGTCGGCTACCTTTGCAGCGCTGCGGCTAGCTATGTCAATGGCCAGGTGCTCGCGGTCGACGGCGGCTTCGACGCCAGCGGTGTGGGGCTGCCGACCCTGCGGCGCAGCGCCGCGCAGGAGGCTTGAATGAAGCCGAACGCGATCAAAGAGGACGTGCTGGCCGGCAAGTCCGTCGCCGGCGCGATGGTCTTCGAGTTCTTCTCGCCCGGCATGTCGGCCATCCTGGCCAATGCCGGCTGTCGCTACGCGATCTACGACATGGAGCATACGGGCCTCGGCTTCGAGACCCTGAAGTGGCTGTTCGCCAGCTGCCGCGGGC
>DATDES010000141.1:0-7457 GCA_036522975.1 Burkholderiaceae bacterium
CCGACAGGGGCGAAGGGTGGTTCGACTGCAGCAGGCAATGGCCGCCGCGTGCCTGCACCAGGGCTGCCTTGGCCTGAGCCTGCCGCCCCCAGAGCATGAACACCTTCGGAGCCGAATCCTCAATAAGTGCTTGAATAAACAAGTCAGTAAGCGCTTCCCAACCTAGACCCTTGTGGGCTGCAGGCCGGCCGTCTTCGACGGTCAGCGTGGAGTTGAGCAGGAGGACCCCTTGGCTCGCCCAGCCGCCCAGATGTCCCAACCGGGGCATCGGCAAGCCCAGATCACGATGCTGCTCCTTGAAGACGTTAAGCAGGCTGGGCGGCAGGCGTTGGCCGGACGGCACGGAAAACGCCAGACCTTCAGCCTGGCCCGCGCCGTGATAGGGATCCTGGCCCAGTATGACCACGCGCACGGCGTCACGCGGAGTCAATTCGAGGGCGCGCAAGACCTGACCCGGGTAGATCGTGGCGCTGGCGGCCTGCCGCGCGGCGATGAACCCCAGCAGCCCGCGTCCGGAGGCCGACGCCCGCCACGCCTCGATCGACGGCCGCCACGAGGGCGGCGCTCGATCGAGGACCCGCTCGAGCGGCTCGATCAACCGGTTCACCGGAACAGCGCCGCCAGGGCCTGCCCTGGATCGGGCGCACGCATGAACGCCTCGCCAACCAGGAACGCCCCGACGCCGGCCGCGCGCATGCACGCCACGTCGGCCGGCGCAAGGATGCCTGACTCCGTCACCAGCACGCGATCCGCCGGCACCCGCGGCAACAGGGCCAGCGTCGTGTCGAGCGAGACCTCGAAAGTGCGCAGGTTTCGGTTGTTGATGCCGACGAGCGGCGTCTTCAGTCGCAGCGCGCGCTCGAGTTCAACCTCGTCGTGGACCTCGACCAGCACCGCCATGCCAAGGGCCTGCGCCTGCGCCTCGAGTTCGGCCATCGCGGCGTCATCGAGGCAGGCCGCGATCAGCAGGATGGCATCGGCACCCATCACGCGGGCCTCGAGCAGTTGGTAGGCATCGACGATGAAGTCCTTGCGCAGCACGGGCAAGGCACATGCGGCCCGCGCCTGCTGCAGGAATGCCGCCGAGCCCTGGAAAAAGGAGGCATCAGTCAGCACCGACAGGCAGGCGGCGCCGCCGCGTTCGTAACTCGCCGCAATTTCCGCAGGAACGAAATGCTCGCGCAGCACGCCCTTGCTCGGGCTCGCCTTCTTCACCTCGGCGATCACAGCCGCAGCGCCGGCTGCGATCCTGGTGCGCAGCGCGGCCACAAAGTCGCGTGTGCCGCGCGAGGCCTCGGCCTCGTGGCGCAGAGACAGTTCGCCGCGGTTCGCCCGGGCCAGCGCAATCTCCTCGCGCTTGACGGCAACGATGCGTTCGAGGATGTCGATCATGCTTGCGCGAACCTTTTCGTCGCCTCGATGAATTGGCTCATCTTTGCCAGAGCCTTGCCCGAAGCCAGAGCCTCGCGGGCCTGCGCCACGCCATCGGCCATCGTGCCGGCCACGTTGGCGGCATACAGCGCAACGCCGGCGTTGAGCATCACGATGTCGCGCGCCGGGCCGGTCTCGTTGTCGAGCACCGAGCGCAGCAGTGCCAGCGACTGCACCGGCGTCTCGACCTTCAACGCTCGGCTCGAGGCCATCGTCAGGCCGAAATCCTCGGGATGGATCTCGTACTCGGTGATCGCTCCGTCCTTGTACTCGCCGACCATCGTCGCCGCGCCGAGCGAAACCTCGTCCATGCCGTCCCGTCCGTAGACCACGACCGCGTGTTCGGCACCCAGGCGCTGCAGCGCCCGCACCTGGATGCCGACCAGGTCGGGGTGGAACACGCCCATGAGAATGTTCGGCGCGTCGGCCGGATTGGTCAGCGGACCCAAGATGTTGAAGATCGTGCGCACGCCGAGTTCCTTTCGCACCGGGGCCACGTTCTTCATCGCCGGATGGTGGTTCGGAGCGAACATGAAGCCGATCCCGACCTCGTCGATGCAGCGGGCGATGGCCTCTGGCGGCAAGGCCAGCGGCACGCCCATCGCCTCGAGCACGTCGGCGCTGCCCGACTTGCTCGACACGCCCCGGTTGCCGTGCTTGGACACGCGAGCACCGCAGGCCGCGGCCACGAACATGCTGCAGGTGGAAATGTTGAAGGTATGCGAGCCGTCGCCGCCGGTGCCAACGATGTCGACGAGGTGCGTTCGGTCGGCCACCACGACCTTGGTCGAGAACTCGCGCATCACCTGCGCCGCGGCAGTGATCTCGCCGATGGTCTCCTTTTTCACGCGCAAGCCGACCAGCATCGCGGCCATCATCACCGGCGACATTTCGCCGCCCATGATGCGGCGCACCAGCGCAAGCATCTCGTCGTGGAAGATCTCGCGATGTTCGATGGTGCGGGTGAGCGCTTCGTTGTCGGTGATCGGCATAGTCGGGTTCCTACAAGGTTTCGCGCAGCACGAGGATGGCACGCTGGACATCATCGGCCGTAACGTCGAGGTGTGTCGCCAGGCGCAGCCGGTACAAACCCGTCGTCAGGACCCCGCGGGCGCGCAGGCGCTCGACGGCGCCGGCGGCCTTGGCGGGTGCAAGGTCGACAAAGACGATGTTGGTCTGTGGTGCGGCGACGCTCACACCTGGCAGGTCCTGCAGGCCCTCGGCCAGGGCCCGCGCGTGGGCATGATCCTCGGCCAGCCGCTCGACATGATGGTCAAGGGCGTACAGCGCGGCCGCCGCCAGCACGCCGCTCTGGCGCATCGCACCGCCGGCCATCTTGCGCCAGCGGTTGGCACGGGCGATCAGCTCGCGGCTGCCGCACAGGGCCGAGCCGGCCGGGGTGCCGAGGCCCTTGCTGAAACAGACCGAGACGCTATCGAAGTGGCGCGTAATTTCGCGTGCCGACAACCCGGTTGCCACGGCGGCATTGAAGAGTCGGGCGCCGTCCAGATGCGTGGCCAGCGCGCGCGAACGCGCCAGCGCGGTGGCCGCCTCGATATAGGGCAACGGCAACACATGGCCGCCCCAGGTGTTCTCCAGCGCCAGCAGCCGCGTGCGCGCAAAATGCGCGTCGTCGGGCTTGATCGCGGCTTCGATGTCGGCCAGCGCGATCGATCCGTCGGGCTGGTTCGGCAAGGGCTGCGGCTGGATGCTGCCGAGCACCGCGGCCCCGCCGCCCTCCCAGCGGTAGGTGTGCGCCATCTGCCCGACGATGTATTCATCGCCGCGCTGGCAGTGGCTCATCAGGCCGCACAGATTGCTCTGCGTTCCGGTGGGCATGAACAGCGCAGCCTCGAAGCCCAGGTCCGACGCAATGCGCGCCTGCAACGCATTCACGGTCGGGTCGTCGCCGAAGACATCGTCGCCGAGTTCGGCGGCACGCATCGCGTCCCACATGCCCGCCGTCGGGCGCGTGACGGTGTCGCTGCGCAAGTCGATCGGCTTCATGCTGGGTAAGCCTCCAGGAAGTTGCGCAGCATCGCGTGACCATGCTGCGACAGGATCGACTCCGGGTGAAACTGCACGCCCTCGATCGGCAACGTCTTGTGCCGCACGCCCATGATCTCCCCATCGTCGGTGTTCGCGGTGACGACGAGTTCGGCTGGCAGCGTCTCACGCTCGATTGCCAGCGAGTGATAGCGGATGACCGAGAAGCGCTCGGGCAGTCCCCGGTACACGCCCTGTCTGTCGTTGGCGATCTCGCTCGCCTTGCCGTGCATCTGCGTGCGTGCCCGCACGATGCGCCCGCCGAGCGCAGCGCCGATCGCCTGGTGACCCAGGCACACGCCCAGGATCGGCAGCTTGCCCGCGAAGTGACGTATGGCGTCAACGCAGACACCGGCCTCGGCGGGCGTGCACGGCCCGGGAGACAGGACCAGCCGCGACGGCTTTAGCGCCGCAATGCCGGCGACGTCGATCTCGTCGTTGCGCAGCACACGTACCTCCTCGCCCAGTTCGCCGAAGTACTGCACCAGATTGAAGGTGAAGCTGTCGTAGTTGTCGATCATCAGGAGCATGGTCAGAACCCCTCTTCGACCAGCTCCGCCGCGCGGAACAGCGCCCGCGCCTTCTGCTCCGTTTCGGCCCACTCTCTTTCGGGCACCGAATCGGCCACCACGCCAGCGGCCGCCTGCACGTACAGGGTCTGATCCTTGACGATGCCGGTGCGGATCGCGATCGCCACGTCCATGTCGCCGGCGAAACTGACGTAGCCGCAGGCGCCGCCGTAGATGCCGCGCTGCACCGGCTCGAGTTCGTCGATGATCTCCATCGCCCGCACCTTGGGCGCGCCCGAAAGCGTGCCCGCTGGGAAGGTGGCGCGCAGCACGTCGAGCTGGCCGACCTCGGGCCGCAGCAGGCCCTCGACGTTGCTGACGATGTGCATCACGTGGGAGTAGCGCTCGATCGCGAAAGCCTCCGTCACCTTCACGCTACCGATGCGCGCGATCCGCCCGATGTCGTTGCGCGCCAGGTCGATCAGCATCAGGTGCTCGGCGCGCTCCTTCTCGTCGGCCCTCAGCTCGGCCTCGAGGGCGGCGTCGGCTTCGGGCGTGGCGCCGCGCGGTCGGGTGCCGGCCAGCGGCCGGATCGTCACCTTGCGCCCGCCACCTGCCGACTCCGGCAGGCGCTCCTCGCGCACCAGGATTTCAGGCGAGGCGCCGACGATCTGGAACTCACCCATGTCGTAGAAGTACATGTACGGGCTCGGGTTGAGCGAGCGCAGCGCGCGGTACAGGCTGAGCGGGCTCTCGGTATAGCGCTTGCGCAGGCGCTGGCCGATCACGACCTGCATGCAGTCGCCCGCGGCGATGTACTCCTTGGCGCGTTCGAAGGCGCGCATCAGGTCGGCCTTGGCGAAGTCCCGCTCGATGGGGTGAGATGGGCCGCGCTTCACCGAAGGCGCGGTGACGCTGTAGCGCAGCTTGTCGGTCAGCTCGGCCAGGCGCCGCTTGGCCTGGAAGTACGCATCGTTGCGCGACGGGTCGGCCCACACGATCAGGTACAGGCGGCCCGACAGGTTGTCGATGACCGCGACCTCTTCGGTCAGCAGCAGCAGCATGTCGGGCGTGCCCAGGCCGCCCGGCTTCAGCGTATGAGTCAGCCTCGGTTCGATGCAGCGCACCGTGTCGTAGCCGAAATAGCCCGCCAAGCCGCCGCAGAAGCGTGGCAACCCGGCCGATACGGCCGGGTTGAGGCGCTCCTGGAAACGCTCGATGAAGGCCAGAGGATTGCCCTCCTCGCGCTCGACCACCTGGCCTTCGGTCACCACCTCGGTCAGCTGCCCGGTGGCGCGAAGCAGCGTGCGTGCCGGCAGGCCGATGAACGAGTAGCGGCCGAAGCGCTCGCCGCCGACCACCGACTCCAGCAGGCAGCCGTAACGCTGGTTGCCGACCAGCTTGAGGTACAGCGACAGCGGCGTTTCGAGGTCCGCGAAGGCCTCGCTGATCAGGGGGATGCGATTGAAGCCTTGCGCGGCGAGGCTCTTGAATTCGAGTTCGGTGATCACTTCATCGGTCCTGTGGGGGCACCGCAACGGCTTCGTCAGGGGCCGGTCGGATGCATCAAACAGACGGGCCGGGCGTAACAGCCCGGCCGGCGGGCATCAGCAGTGCTGCGCGCGGCGCCAGGGCCAGGCTCCCCGGCCGCCGAAGGGCCCGGTGGCGAGACTGTGGCGCGAAGTGATCGTGGTCATGCTGCGGATCAGTGTATCAGCGGCGCAGTTGCTCTCGCATCGCGTCAATCACCGCCTTGTAGTCCGGCTTGCTGAAGATCGCGCTACCGGCGACGAAGGTATCGGCGCCGGCAGCTGCAACGCGGCGGATGTTGTCGACCTTGATGCCGCCATCGACTTCGAGGCGAATATCGCGGCCACTGGCGTCGATCAGCTGGCGCACGCGCTCGATCTTGCGCAGCGCCGCGTCGATGAAGGTCTGCCCGCCGAAGCCCGGATTCACGCTCATCACCAGCACCAGGTCGACCTTGTCGATCACCCACTCCAGCACGTCGATCGGCTCGGCCGGGTTGAAGACCAGCCCGGCCAGCTTGCCCTCGCCCTTGATCAGCTGCAGCGTGCGATCGACATGCGCGCTGGCGTCGGGGTGAAAGCTCACCACGTCGGCGCCGGCGCGGCAGAAGGCCAGGGCCAGCGCATCGACCGGCTGCACCATCAGGTGCACGTCGATCGGCACCGTGCTGTGCTTGCGCAGCGACTCGCAGACCATCGGCCCGAAGGTCAGGTTCGGCACGTAATGGTTGTCCATCACGTCGAAGTGGATCCAGTCGGCACCGGCGGCGACGACGGCCTTGACCTCGTCGCCGAGGCGGGCGAAATCGGCGGACAGGATCGACGGGGCGATGCGGTAAGTGGTCATGCCGGACACCGGGAGTGGCGTCGGATTCTAGAATCGCCCCACATGGCCCATCCTCAGTTCACTTGCTCCGTCAGCGTGGCCTACCTGCCGGACGAGTCGCGCCCGCAGGCCGACGTCCACGCCTTCGCCTACACCGTGACGATCGTCAACAGCGGCGATATCGCCGCCCAACTGGTGGCGCGGCAGTGGTTGATCGCCGACGCCAACGGCCACACTGAAGAGGTGCGCGGGCTGGCAGTGATGGGCCACCAGCCCTTGCTTAAACCGGGCGAGAAATTCGAGTACACGAGCTGGATGCGCCTCGCCACCACCCAAGGCACGATGCGCGGCACCTACTTCTGCATGACCGAAGACGCCCGCCCGTTCGAAGCTTCCGTACCAGAATTCGTGCTGACACGGCCGGAACAGCTGCACTGACGCCAATGGCTCCGGCGACCTGGGATCTGACCGCGCTGCTCAACGCGGCCGATCCGCGCGCCTCACTGCCCGAGCGCCATCTCTGGCTGGCGCGCCTGATGGAGTGGCTGCGCCACGGCGGCCAAGCAGCCGGTGACGGGGTGACGCCGCGCCCCGTGCTGCGCCTGCGTCGGTTGCTGCAGGTACTCGATGAGCACCCCGTCCACCGCAACGCCGTGCAAGGCCTGTTGCAGGCGTTCTGGCGCGAGATTGACATCACGGCGCTGTTTGCCGAGTTCGGCTTCTCGCCTCGACTGGCCTTGGGCAGCGCGCTGAGGCAACGCCTGCGCGCCCGCCTGTTGCCGGGCACCCCGGCCACCCAGGACCTCGCGGCCCTGTTCCCGCTGCTCTTCGAAGATGGCGATCTCGGTTGGCTGGCCGCGCTGGACGACACCGCAGACACGACCCTGGAGCGCACCGCGCAACTGCTGAGCCCTGCAGGCGGAACCTCACCCTGGCGCGAGGCGCTGCTCGAAGCCATGGACCACCTGGTCAGCGCAGTGCGCGCGGCCGGGTTCAGCACGCCGATGCGCCTGCGAATGGACGGCAAGTTGTTGGCGAACGACCCGTTCGGCCAGCTGGACAAGACCACCGACCGCTTCGCCGCTGCCCTGCGCACCGATGACTCTGCAGTGGCAG
>DATDES010000142.1:0-3414 GCA_036522975.1 Burkholderiaceae bacterium
GGATGCGATCGACGTTGTCTTCGACCATCTCCAGAAACTCATCGACCTCGTCGGTCGAATGCTTGGAAGGTTCGATGCGGGTTGGCGGCTGGCGGATCTTGATCAATCCCTCGATGGGTGAGACGAGGGCATCAGTCTTCTCGAAGCGCCCGGTCGTGTCTGTCAGCGGGCCGGAGGGACGGGCGTAGGACCGGCGCCGCCACAACGCCGGCCAGCGCCGGTGCCGGCGCGCCAGGCGCGGCGGCGGGCCCCCGGATCACCTGCGCCTAAGCCGCTTGCGCCTGCTGGATGCCGGCGATGGCCCAGTTGCGGCTGTCGTCCTTGGGCTTCACCAAATGCCAGATCTCGTCGAAGGGTGTGGCTTCGGTCCCGGCCTCTTCGCGGATCAGGCCCTGGAAGCGAACGCTGACGATCTGGCGTCCGTCCTCGTCGGCGAAGTCGAGCACCTGGGCCTCGACCTTTTCAACGTCGGTTTGTTGGGCCACACCGCCGCGGTCCTGCAGATCCAGGCGCAAGGACGCAAACAACTCGGGCGTCGTGAAGTTGCGCAGGTCATCCAGGTCGGCGCTGTCGTTGGCCGCCTGCAGGCGGATGAAGATCATCTTGGCCAGGCGCTCGAAGGCTTCGCCGTCAAATCCGGCGGGCAGGACCGGGGCCGCGCGCGATGCGCCGGCGGCCAAACCAGGCACAGCCAGGGGAGGTTGCAGTGCGGATCCGATCACTGGCGCCAAGGCTTCGCGCTGCATACCCGGGCGTTCGTCGACGAAGACCGGCGCGGCGGGGCGGCCTGTCGCGGCACCTGCTCCGGCCATTGCCAGCGGCGTGCTGCCCTGGCTGCCGCCGGCGAAGCGGCGCATCACCAGGCGGATCAGGAAGAAGGCGCCCACGGCGAGCAACGCCATCATCACGAAGTTGGCCAGGCCCTCGCCCATGCCGAGATGGCTGAACAGCGCCGCCAGTCCGAGCCCGGCGGCGAGGCCGGCGATCGGACCCATCCACGAGCGCTTGGGAGCCGCTGCAGCGGCGGTCGCACCGGCGGCGGCCGGGGCCGCCGCAGCGGCGGGCGTATTAGGCGTCGCTGCCGGTGTCGGGGGCGTGTTCTGCGGGGGCGTTGCGGGCGTTGTGCGCTGCATGCCGGAGGAACGGGCGCCTCCAAGGCGCTTGGCATCGGCATCGGCGGGGACGAGCGTGAAGGCGACACCCGCGACCAGCGCGGCAATCAACCAGGACTTGGACATCTCTTGTCTCCTAGAAGCGCAATGGAATCTGATTTGGGCGCGATGGCGGCAAATGCAAGTGCCGCAGGCGCCTCGTATGACGGACTGTAGCGGGTCGCCCGACCTGCGCCGCCGATAAAACCCTGTTGCCACGCGTGCATTACGCTCACGGCCGAACAGCCGCAGGAGATCCCCCATGAAAACGCGTGCAGCCGTGGCCTGGAAGGCCGGCGCCCCATTGACGATCGAGACCGTCGAGCTCGAAGGCCCGAGGGCCGGCGAGGTGCTGATCGAGGTCAAAGCGACCGGTATCTGCCACACCGACCACTTCACGCTCTCGGGTGCCGACCCGGAGGGCCTGTTCCCGGCGATCCTGGGCCACGAGGGCGCCGGCGTCGTGCTCGAGGTCGGGGCCGGCGTCACGACGCTAAAGCGCGACGACCACGTCATTCCGCTCTACACGCCCGAATGCCGGCAGTGCAAGTTCTGTCTGTCGAGGAAGACCAACCTGTGCCAGCTGATCCGCGGCACGCAGGGCAAGGGCTTGATGCCCGACGGGACAAGCCGCTTCTCGATCGGCGGCCAGCCGATCCTGCACTACATGGGCACCAGCACCTTTGCCAACCATATCGTCGTGCCCGAGATCGCGCTGGCGAAGATCCGCCCCGACGCGCCCTTCGACAAGGTCTGCTACATCGGTTGCGGCGTCACCACCGGCGTCGGCGCGGTGCTGTTCACCGCGAAGGTCGAGGCCGGCGCCAATGTCGTCGTTTTCGGCCTCGGCGGTATCGGCCTGAACGTGATCCAGGGCGCGAAGATGGTGGGCGCCGACAAGATCATCGGCGTCGATCTGAACCCAGCGCGCGAGGCGATGGCGCGGCGCTTCGGCATGACGCACTTCATCAATCCGAAGGAAGTGCAGAACGTGGTCGACGCGATTGTGCAACTCACCGACGGCGGCGCCGACTACAGCTTCGAATGCATCGGCAACACGACGACGATGCGGCAGGCCCTCGAGTGCTGCCACAAGGGCTGGGGTCAGAGTGTGATCATCGGCGTTGCCGGGGCCGGCCAGGAAATCGCGACCCGGCCGTTCCAGTTGGTCACCGGCCGGGTCTGGAAGGGCTCGGCCTTCGGCGGCGCGCGCGGCCGCAGCGACGTGCCGAAGATTGTCGACTGGTACATGGACGGCAAGATCGCGATCGACCCGCTGATCACGCACACCCTGAAGCTCGAGGACATCAACCATGGCTTCGAGCTGATGGAGCGCGGCGAGTCGATCCGCTCGGTCGTGATCTACTGAAATGCCATGTCCCCGATCGAATTCCCACTGCGCGGCGAGTACATCAGTTTGGATGCGCTTCTCAAGGCGAGCGGCCTGGCGTCCAGCGGTGGCGCGGCCAAGGTTCTGATCGCCGACGGCGGCGTGCGCGTCAACGGCGAGGCCGAAACGCGGCGTGGACGCAAGCTGCGGGCCGGCGACGAGGTCGTGCTGGGCGACCGTCTCGTGCGCGTGCTGGTGAGGTGACCCCCCAATGCGCATAGAAGAAATACGCCGGCGCTTGCGGGGCCTGGGAGCCGGCTCCGGGCACGAAGCCCATGTACTGCGGCGCTGGGTCCAGGCGCGGCCGCAGGACAGCGGCCGCCGGCCCATCGAGCATTTCCTGCCGCAGGCGCTGCGCGACGCCTTGCCAGCGCTAGCCCTTGAGTTCGCCGCCCTGGCCCGGCTGCGCGCGGAACACCCGGCCGCAGATGGTTCGGCGCGGCTCTTGGTCGAGTTGGCCGACGGGCAGACGGTCGAGGGTGTGTTGTTGCCGCGCGGCGGCCTGTGCGTGTCGACGCAGGTCGGCTGTGCGGTCGGCTGCGTGTTCTGCATGACCGGGCAGGGCGGCCTCTCGCGCCAGCTCGGTAGCGCAGAAATCGTCGCCCAGGTCGCGCTCGCGCGCACGCTGAGGCCGGTGCACAAGGTCGTGTTCATGGGCATGGGCGAGCCGGCGCACAACCTCGACAACGCGATCGACGCGATCGAGCTGCTCGGCCATGAAGGGGCGATCGGACACAAGAACATCGTGTTTTCGACGGTCGGCGATCCGCGCGTGTTCGAGCGCTTGCCTCTGGGCAAGGTCAAGCCCGCGCTCGCCTTGTCGCTGCACACCACCAAGCCTGGACTGCGCGCCGAGCTGTTGCCGCGCGCGCC
>DATDES010000143.1:0-4617 GCA_036522975.1 Burkholderiaceae bacterium
ACCGCCTGCGATGTGCTGTCGAGGATGCGCGACTTGATGCTCGGCATTCACCTCGGAGGAAGTAACCGCACACATTCAAGAGAAGTCGAGGGTTCGCCTCCCGATCGGTCAGACAATCAAGTCCATGAAGCAAGACCTCACCGACGCTGAACTCGACGAGCTCGACAACCTGCTGCAAGCCGCCCCCGAGCCCTGCGCGCCGCTTGACGTGCTGATGCTTGACGGTTACCTGGTCGGTGTGCTGGTCCAGCCGCAGGTGGTGGCCATCGACGACTGGCTGCCGCCGGTTTTCGACCTCGAGGGGCGCCCTATGCCGGGGAATGTCGATGCCACTTGGCTGGCGCGCTGTCGGACGCTGATCGAGCGGCGCCAGCTTGCCCTCAATGCGGCGATCAGCGACGACGGCTGGTTCGATCCCTTGATCGTCGACACCGACCGTGCACCTCCGGTCAGCGAGTACGAGCCGGTGCAGGCGCCGGTGTCGCGCGCGTTGCTGCCTTGGGCCGCCGGATTCCATTGGGCCCAGGAGCGCTTCCCGGCACTCGGCGACATCGAGGACGATGCCATCGCCAGTGCCTTGGCCCGCATCTACCGCCATCTGCCGGCCGAAACCGACGACGACCGCGAAGTCGTCGCCGTGCTCGACCGCGAGCACCCCCTGGCCACGCTCGACGACGGCATCGAAGACCTGGTGCTGGCGGCGGTCGACCTGTGGGAGCTGACGCAGCGCCAACGCTTTCATGTCCAGACGATCCAGCGCGAGGGCCCCAAGCCCGGCCGCAACGAGCCCTGCTTCTGCGGCAGTGGCAAGAACTTCACGCAGTGCCACGGCAAGCGCTGATGCTCCGATGAAGATCCAGCTGCTGTCGGACCTACACCTCGAAAGCGAGAGCTTCGAGCCGCTGCCGCTGCCCGATGCCGAATTGCTGGTGCTGGCCGGCGACATCGACAGCACCTGGCAAAGCTACGCGCACTTTGCTGGCTGGCCGGTACCGGTCCTGGTGGTGGCTGGCAACCACGAGTTCGACGGGCGCGAGATCACGCAGGCCTGGCCTGCATTTCGCGGCCATTGCGCACGTCTCGGCCTGACCCTGCTCGAACGCGAGAGTGTTGTTCTCAGCTCGCGCGCCGGCTCGCGCATACGGTTCGTCGGCAGCGTGCGCTGGTGCGACTTCGATGTGTTCGGGTCCGCTGGGCGTGAACGTGCACTGCGAGCGGGCGCCTACTTCCAGCGCGTCATGGCGGCGACCATCGACGGTGAGCCCTTCGATGCCGCCGCCGTGCGGCGCGAAGCGCAAGCCTGCCGCGCCTGGCTGTCGGCCACGCTCCAGGAGCCGCCGGCCGGACGTTGGGATCGCACGATTGCGATCACCCACTTTGCGCCCAGCTTGCGCAGCGCCGACCCGCGCTACGGACCCTTGCCGAGCACGGCCTCGTTCTGCAATGCCGACGACGAACTCTTGCCCGACGTCACGGCCTGGCTGCACGGTCACCTGCACTGCCGCCACGACTACCGTGTCGTTCACCCCGACGGTCGCGTCACGAGAGTCGTCAGTCAGGCGCGTGGCCTGGAAGCCAAGGGCGAATGCGAGGGCTTCGACGCCGGCTTCCTTGTCGAAGTCTGATGGTCGATGCGCCTTGACGCCGCGCAAGGGCGCACCCACAGTCGCGCGTCACCGCGCCCCACAACAATCAACAGGAACACGCCGATGAAGATCCTCGTCGCCGCCGACGGCAGCCGCTACAGCAAGCGCATGCTGGCCTACCTGGCCGCACACGACGAATGGCTTGGTCCGCGGCACAGCTACACCGTGCTCACGGTCGTGCCTCAGGTGCCGGCGCGCGCCGCAGCCGCGCTGCCCAAGGAGGTGCTCAAGGCGCACCACGAGGAAGAGGTGGAGCGGGTGCTCAAGCCGATCCGCAGCTTCTTCGCCAAGCAGGGCCTGCAGGCGGACTTCGTGTCCAAGGCGGGCCCGGCGGCCGACGCGATCGCCGCGATGGCCGACAAGGGCAAGTTCAACCTGCTGATAATGGGCTCGCACGGCCACGGCACGCTGGGCAATCTGGTGCTCGGCTCGGTGGCCACCAAGGTCATCGCCCAGTGCGCCATCCCGGTGCTGCTGGTCAGGTGAGCGGGCTCGCGGCTGGCATGCCGGCCGCGAGCCCGAATGGCGAGCCTCACTGGCCGGGTGTGGCGCCGTCGGGCCAGCAGGATGCTGCAGCGCTGCGCGCTTCGTCGTCGCGACCTTCGTGTTCGAGGGCGGCCAGGCTGCAATCGAGGCCGAACGCAGTCCCCATGTCGGCGGCGTCGGGTTCGATGGTGCTTTCTTCCCACACACGGGCCAGCCGCTGCAGGGTCGAGACTTTCTTCGTCGCTGACATGCTGGGTCTCCCGGCCCCCGAAGAGGCGTATGTGAATTGGGTATCTACAGTGTCAGACGTAAGAGTCGGTTGCGAACATTTGTAATGGGACGGGTTTGCGCCACAGTTCACGGGGGCCTCGCGCTGCCGTCGGCAGGGTGCGACATTGGCATCGATTATTTTGGGGATGGCAGCGGGCGCCGGGTTGGCTACGCTCGAAGCGGCGAGACAAATTCACACCATGCGGCCGATTACGCTCCAAGCCCTGACCTGGGTCACCGTCGCCGCCGCGGTGGCGAGTGCGCTGTGGCTCGCGGCCGTCGAGTCCGATCCCGGTACCAGCTTGCGCCTGACCGCGTTGCCGTCAATCCAGTCGATCCGACCGGGGGACTCACCGCTTGGTGCCGATGCGGTCCGCCGGCGCCAGCAGCAATCCGCAGCGGCGCGGGCGCGTCCCTCGCGCTAGCTCCCCCTGTCCGTCATTTGCGACGGGGCGGGCGTGTAGCAGGGGCTCGCGGGCGCGACACATCGGCCAGCAGCAAGCTGCAGCGAACCAGGTTCTCGACCGCTTCCGCTGTGCTCTCAGGGGGCTCGATCTGATCGATCAGCTCCCGCAGGTCGTCAGCATCCTCGAGATCTTCGGGATCGAAGTTCGCATAGAGCACGGCCAGGGGCTCGCGCAGCGCTGCATCGTCGATCTGCAGCAGTGCAGGGAACGCCTCCAGCGCCGCGCAGAAACCGGCCACCCAGGGCAGCACCATCTGCGCCGGCAGCGGAGCGCTGCCGCCCTGGTCGGGTTCGAACTCGAAGATCCAGGGGTCGAACCATTGCCGCGCGGCGATCGCCCGCTCGAGCTCGGCGTGGCGGCACAACACCAGCGCCTGCAGACGGTCGAGCTTCAGGCCCGGGGGTGGGGCGCGGCCGTCGACATCGACGATGTACCCCAGCCAGCGCTCGCGGGCAATCGCGCGCGGCTGCAGCAACACGCCGACCAGGAAGCCGTCCAGCGCCGACAGGTCCAGGGGGTCGAGCGGCGGTGGCAAGGCTTCGAGCAGGGCTTCGAGTTCGTCACGCTCGGCATCGCCGAGCGGGTGCAGACGCGGGTCGTTGGCCATGTGGGTGATTGTCACGCGGCGGCTGCAGCGCAATAGACTTGCACCTTGGCCGCGCGGCGCGGCCGGAGATACCACCATGGGCGCAACCGAAGCTTTCACCACCAGCGTTGACATCAGCCACTGGATCGCCGGTCTGCGCGACCCCGGCGCCAGTGGCCGTACGCAGGCGGTCTACAACCCCGCCACGGGGGCCGTCGCGCGCCAGGTGCACTTGGGCGGAGAGCGCGAGGTTGCCGCTGCGGTGGCGGCCGCCGATGAGGCCTTTCCGGCCTGGGCCGATACGCCTCCGATCCGGCGCGCGCGGGTCCTCAACAAGTTCCTCGAGCTGATGAATCGGCACAAGGACAGCCTGGCGGCGATGATCACCGCCGAGCACGGCAAGGTGTTTTCGGATGCCCAGGGCGAGGTCATGCGCGGCATCGACATCATCGAGTTTGCCTGCGGTGCGCCGCAGTTGCTGAAGGGCGACTTCACCGACCAGGTCTCGACCGGGATCGACAACTGGACCTTGCGCCAGCCCCTCGGCGTGGTTGCCGGCGTCACCCCTTTCAACTTCCCCTGCATGGTGCCGTGCTGGATGTTTCCGGTGGCATTGGCCTGCGGCAACACCTTCATCCTGAAGCCGAGCCCGCTCGACCCGAGTCCGAGTCTGCTGATGGCGGAGTTGTTGCGCGAGGCTGGGCTGCCAGACGGGGTGTTCAACGTCGTGCAGGGCGACAAGGCGGCGGTCGAAGCCTTGATGGCGCATCCGCTCGTCAAGGCCTTGAGCTTCGTCGGCTCGACCCCGATTGCGCACGCCCTGTACCAGAGCGGCGCCCAGGAAGGCAAGCGTGTGCAGGCCCTGGGCGGAGCGAAGAACCACATGGTCGTGATGCCCGACGCCGACATCGAGCAGGCGATCGACGCCCTGATCGGCAGCGCCTACGGTTCTGCCGGCGAGCGCTGCATGGCGATCTCGGTGGCCGTGCTGGTCGGCGATGTGGCCGACCGCCTGATCCCGAAACTGGCCGAGCGCGCGCGTGCGCTGAAGGTCACCAATGGCATGAATGCCGACGCCGAGATGGGCCCGGTGATCAGCCGTGCCGCGAAGGACCGGATCGAAAGCTACATCGCCCTCGGTATCGAGGAAGGCGCCAAGCTG
>DATDES010000144.1:0-3252 GCA_036522975.1 Burkholderiaceae bacterium
ATGGCCTTCAACACCGCCGCCGCGGCGGCGTCACATGAAGCCTTGTCGGTCACGTCGGCGACGAGACCGAGATGACCGCTGCCGATCTGTGCTGCCGCAGCAGCAGGCTCGGCGCGTGCGAGGTCGAGCACGACCACGCGGGCGCCATGAGAAGCCATCAGTCGCGCGGTCGCGAAACCGAGGCCGTTGAGGCCTGCGCCGCCGGTGATGACGGCAATCTTGTCCTTGAGCAGCATGTCTTTCGTCTCCAGTGGAGTGAGGGTTCGAAAACGAACGCTGGAGACGACGCCGGCGGTACCGGCACCTGGGGTCCGATGACCCTCTGCGGGTGCCTCGGCTGGGTGCCGAAGCCTTGTCTCCTGTGTTCTCGAGACGAATACTCGGCGCTGGACAGCATGATGACAAGCGAAGTATCTTCAGCCTAAGATGACGTTCCGTCACTCAATGGCAGGGTTGACCCCATGGCTTCGCTACCCCCAGTGATCAACCTCCAGGCCTTTGAGGCCGTGGCGCGCCGGCGCAGCTTTGCACTCGCTGCAGCGGAACTGCACCTCACGGCATCGGCGATCAGCCACCAAGTTGCACGGCTCGAATCGCATCTGGGCGTGCGACTGTTCGAGCGCAGTGCGCATGGCGTGCGGATCAGCGCTGCGGGTAGGTTGTACCTATCGCGGGTCGGCGGCGCGTTGTCTGCCATTGCGGCGGCCACTGAGGACCTGAGGCAGGGTGTCAGCAACAGCCTGTATGTCCACTCGGCACCGAGCATCGCGAGCCTGTGGTTGATGTCGCGCCTGCATGCCTTCGCACAGGCGTATCCCGACATCTCGCTGAACCTGTCGGCGGCCCACACCCCGAGCGACTTCGAACTCGGCCAAGCCGACATTGATCTTCGCTACGGAGTGCCAAACTGGCCCGACCTGGTGGTCGAGCCCTTGTTCGAGGAGCGCATCGTGCCACTCGCGAGTCCGGCGTTCATTCAGGAACACCGTCTGAAACGACCCGAGCACCTACTCGGCGTCAAGCTGATCCAAAGCAACGTCAGCGTCGTTCAGTGGTCCGACTGGTTCGCGGCTTTCACCGACAAGCGCGCGCCGGATCGATTCGCGGTACGGTTCGACCGGGCGCAGATGTCGCTCGATGCAGCCACGCAAGGGCTCGGTGTGGCGCTCGAGAGCGCGACCATCGCAGGCCGACACATCGCCGAACGCAGGCTTCGGCCGGTGTTCGGGCTGGAGAAGGCGATTAAGGTGAAGGCGCATTTCGCTGTCTATCCGGCACGACACGCCAAGCGGCCGCCTGTCGAGGCGTTCCTCGCATGGGTGCACGGCGAGGCCGCGAAAGCCTAACGAGGCTGCGCCTCAGACCGACGAGTGATATGGGTGCGCACGCCGCGTTGGGTGTGCCGGTGTAAGGTGGCTCCGGTCGAGCCGTCTGGGCCAGGCCCAGAAGTATTTGGAGCTCGAAGCTCAATGGGGTCTGAAGACCCCGTGGACGACCGGAGCCGGGCATGAAATTACCACACAGCGTGTGCGAGGTGCTGCGCGAGCACGTCGTGCTCGAGAGCGAATGCATCGACCGGATGTACCTGAACGTCTACGTGCCGCAGTTGCAGCGCATCGGTGGCGTCGTGTGGTACCTGCGTGGCCACCTCGGCCAGCGCTTTGCCTCGACCGCTGGGGTGGCACCGAAGACCGAGGCGTTCGTGGCCAACATCGAGCGCTTTGTCGCCGAGCAGGGCGTGGAGATGGTGAGCTTCAGCAAGCACCAACGCAAGGACGACGTCACGCAGCAGGTCCTGCGGCAGTTCGACGCCATTGAGGGCGTGCTGTACGTCGGGCGGGCGCAGGAGAAGGCCCGCGTCGTGCGCACCGAGCGTCGACGCTGCGCGCGCACTGGCATGACCTACCCGTGGGTGGTGGACGGCTCGGCGATGGTCAACCACTACTACTTCTACTGCGTCGACGAGGACTTCGGCCCGTTCTTCCTGAAGTTCTGCTCGTACTTCCCCTACAACGCCAAGCTGTGCATCAACGGCAACGAGTACGCCAAGTGCCAGCTGCGCAAGCGCGGCATCGAGTTCGAGGCGCTGGACAACGGCGTGCTGTCGTGCGCCGACCCCAAGGCGCTGCAACGCATCTGCGATGGGCTGGACGACAAGAAGATCGACCGGCTGCTGCGCAAGTGGCTCGCGCGGCTGCCCCATCCGTTCGATCGGCGTGATCGCAGGGCCGGCTACCGCTACGGCGTGTCGATCCTGCAGGCCGAGTTCGCGCTGACGCAGGTGCTCGATCGGCCGGTGGCCGGGCGCATCTTCTTCGAGCAGGTGATCCGCGAGAACCTGGACATCGGGCGGCCCGGCCAGGTTCAGCTGATCTTCGATCGCCGGGTGAGCCGGCGCACCCCGGGACGATTCCGTACCCGGGTGATTACCGAAGGCGTCACGCCTTCGCTGCATGTGGACTACAAGCGTTCACGCATCAAGCAGTACCACAAGGAGGCTCAGGCCTTGCGGACCGAGACCACCATCAACGACACGCGCGACTTCGGCGTGGGGCGGCTGTTGAAGAACCTGGCCGAGCTGCGCCGCATCGGCTTTGCCGCCAACCGGCGGCTGCTGCAGATCGAGCAGATCAGTCACGACTGCGCACTGGGCGACAAAGCCTTCCAGCATCTGCAGCGACCGCGTCACGTCCTGGGCCAGCGCGCACCCGCGCTGCGCTTCGGCGACGCCAATGCCCAAGCCGTTCTCAACGCAGCACTGATGTTCGTGTTCGTCGCCCGCGGGTTCACCAACAAGGATCTGCGCAAGCAGTTTGCCGTCCTGCTCGGCAAGCGTGCCGACGACATCTCGCCGGGACGCATGAGCTATGAGTTGCGACGGCTGCGCCTGCACGGCCTGATCGAGCGGCTGCCCGGGACCCATCGCTATCTCCTCACCGACGAGGGACTGCGTACGGCGCTGTTCTACACCCGCGTGTACTCGCGCATCCTGCGTCCGGCAATGGCACCTGTGATGCCAGCTGCGCCGGCCGCATCCCCGCAAGCCCTGCGGCAATTCAACGCCGCCGAGGCCGCCGTCAATGCATGGTGCGACGAGGCCCACATCGCTGCATAGAAAAACTTGACTCAGTCAATACGAGTTCAGGTCAGTCAAGGAATCTAGGCGACAGGGATGCCAATTCGTTTTAGGTGAGAATGCCGCCCTGACTTCGGGACGAGCGCCGGCAAGCCCGGTGCGGCACCCTTCTGGCA
>DATDES010000145.1:0-4436 GCA_036522975.1 Burkholderiaceae bacterium
CACCGGCGACACCCTGTCGCCGGGGTCGCGCCAGTTCCTGGCCGAGACGCACTGCTCGAGCCTGGACAAGCCCTTCACGAAGGCCGACCTGTTGGCACGTTTAGCCGCATTGTTGGCTTGACGGCCGGGCCAGACGCGAGGACGGCGTCGGGCCGGGCTCTTCTCAGGCCAGCGCCGGCTGCTCGGTGCGTTGCATCTCGCGGGCGACCAGGCTGTACATCGAGGCCCACGCTTCGGCCACCGCCGGTGTGAAGGCTTCGCCGAGGCCGTCGCGCAGAGTGCGAAGCAAGGCCGTGCCGACGGTGTCGTAGTGCGAAGCGCGCACGCCGTAGCCGGTGTGGCGCTTGCCCAGGTTGTGCAGCACCGGCAGCAGGCGATCGGGCCGGTCGAGCAGGCCGACAGCGGCGCCGATCATCTGCATCAGGCGCTCGCCCTGGTTCGCGAGGTCGCCCTTGAACAGCGCGCGCAAGGCGGGGTCGGCGGCAAAGAGGTGGTCGTAGAACAGGGCGGCGGCCTGATCGGCGATGGGGGCGACGAGGGCGAAGCTCGATCGAACGTCGGAGACTTGTTGCGGGGTCATGGCGGTTCCTGGAGTGAGGTGGATGGGCTCTCACAGGGTCGCTGCGCCATGTTTCACCCGCGCTTCGCGCGCGCGCCGGTGTGTTTCATTTGTTGTGGTCGCGCTCTGGCAGCCTGAGGGTCGGCACCGGCGTCGCCAATGCGTTGCCAGCGCACAAACGGTTGCAGCTATGCGGCCGTGCCGACATCACCTTGTCATCGTTCGAGCCGACACTGCAGTCACCGCAGGAGCACGACGATGAATGCCACCGCCGCCACCGAATCTCCCCCGTACCGCAGCGAAGCCTTCTGCGAAGACGTACTGGAACTGGTGTCGGCGGCGCCTCAGATCGTCGACCCGGGGCCGAGCCGGGCGCGCTGGCTGGTCCACGCCGTGCCGGTCGCCGTGGCCCTGGTCGGCTTGGCCTTTGCCGTGGTGCCGCCGCTGAACTGAGCCCGCGCCGGGCCGCGGGGCCATGAGCACCCGTCGCGTGAACCGGTCCTACTTGACCCAGGTGTTGAGCTGGATGATCGGCAGCAGCACTGCCAGCACGATCAACATCACCATCGCGCCCATCGCCACGATCAGCAGCGGCTCGAGCACGGTCGCCAGCGCCATCGCGCGACGCTGGACTTCGACGCTGAGCTGGGTCGCGGCGCGCTGCAGCATCTGCGGCAGGGTACCGGTCTGCTCGCCCAGACGCGCAAACATCGGTAACAGGCCTGGGAAGCGCCGCTTGGCTGCCAGCGCGTTGGCCAGCGGCGCGCCTTCGCGCACCTGCACGAGGGCGGCCATCGCGTCGGCGCGCATCGCCCGGTTGCCAAGAGTTTCGGCCGCGGCTTGCAGGGCCTTCAGGATCGGCACGCCGGCCGCGGCCAGCATCGCCAGGGTGCCGGCAAAACGTGCCGCGTTGTAGCCGCGGGCCAGACGGCCAACGAGCGGCAAGGTCAGCCACAGCGCGTCGAAGCGCTCGCGCACCGGCGGGCTGCGCAACGCGTAGGCAAACAGTGCGCCGCCGGCGACCAGCAGGAGGATGACCAGCCAGCCCCATTGGCGAACGAAGGCGCTGACGGCGAGCATGACCACGGTGAGCGTCGGCAGGGCGCGCTTGCTGCCGGCAAACACGCTGGCCACCTGGGGCACGACATAGGTGACCAGGAAGATCACGATCACGATCGCGATCAGCGACACGATCGCCGGGTACAGCGTCGCGCCGATCAGCTTGCCTTTCAGAGACTGGCGCTCCTCGAGGTCGTCGGCGAGCTTTTCAAGGACCACGCCGAGTGCACCGCTTTGCTCGCCGGCGGAGACCACGGCGCGGTAGACGTCGTCGAACTCGCGCGGGGCGCTGGTCAGGGCGCGCGCGAAGGGGCTGCCGGCGTTGACCTCGCTGCGCAGGTGTGCCACCAGTTCGCGCTGGCGCGGGTCTTCGGATTCGTCGACCAGGGCTGTCAGTGCGCGCTCCAGCGGCAGGCCCGAGCCGACCAACCCGGCCATCTGCCGGGTCCAGACCGCCAACTCGGTGCTCGAGAACACGCGCCGGCCGAAGCGCGACGCCATGCCGTCGTTGGCGGCCTGGGCCACCGGCACGACGTCCAGCGGCACCAGGGCCTGGGCACGCAACTGCGCGCGCGCGGCCTTGGCGTTGTCGGCGTCAAGCAGTCCGCTTTTTGCCTTGCCGGCGGCGTCGAGGGCCTCGAACTTGTAGGCGGGCACAGCTTACTCGCGAGTCACGCGCATCACTTCTTCCGCCGAGGTGATGCCTTCCTCGACCAGGCGCTCGCCGTCCTCGCGCATTGAGCGCAGTCCGGCACCCTCGGCGGCGACGAAGAGCTGGCTCTCCGCCGCGCGGCTGTGGATCAGGGCCCGCACCTTGTCATCGGCGACCATCATCTCGTAGACGCCGGTGCGGCCCTTGTAGCCGGTCATCGAGCATTCGGCGCAGCCGACCGGGTGGTAACGCCCGCGCGGATCGACCCGCCGGCAGAACGGGCAGAGTTTGCGGACCAGTCGCTGTGCCAGCACGCCGAGCAGCGAACTGCTGAGCAGGAAGGGCTCGACGCCCATGTCGGTCAAGCGGGTGACGGCCGACGGCGCATCGTTGGTATGCAGGGTGGCCAGCACGAGGTGGCCGGTCAGCGAGGCCTGGATCGCGATCTGCGCGGTCTCGAAATCGCGGATCTCGCCAATCATGATCACGTCCGGGTCCTGGCGCAGGATCGCGCGCAGGGCCTTGGCGAAGTCCAGGTCGATCTTCGGATTGACCTGGGTCTGGCCGATGCCGGGCAACTCGTACTCGATCGGGTCCTCGACTGTCAGCACATTGGTGGTGGCGGTCTCGACCGTCTGCAGCGCGGCATACAGGGTCGTCGTCTTGCCCGAGCCGGTCGGGCCGGTGACGAGCACAATGCCATGCGGCTGCTGCACCAGGCGCTTGAAGCCAGAGAGCACGTCGCCGCTCATGCCCAGCGATTCGAGCGAGAACTTCGATTCGCCCTTGTCCAAGAGCCGCAGTACGGCGCGCTCGCCGTGCGCCGAGGGCAGGGTCGAAACGCGCACGTCGATCGCGCGCCCGCCGATGCGCAGCGAAATGCGGCCGTCTTGCGGCAGGCGCTTCTCGGCGATGTCGAGCTCGGCCATGATCTTCAGGCGCGAGATCAGCGCGGCGTGCAGCGCCCGGTTGGGCTGCACCACCTCGCGCAGCGTGCCGTCGACGCGAAAGCGCACCGACGAATTGCGTTCATAGGGTTCGATGTGGATGTCGCTGGCGCCATCCTTCGCGGCCTGCGTCAGCAGCGCGTTCAGCATGCGGATGATCGGGGCGTCGTTGGCGGCTTCGAGCAGGTCCTCGACGGCCGGCAGGTCCTGCATCAGGCGCGACAGGTCGACCGCGCTCTCGACCTCTCCGATGACGGTGGCCGCGCTCGACTCGCCGCCCGCGTAGGCGGCGGCGATGCGCTGCGCCAGCCGGGTCGGGGCGTCGCGCTCGAAGGAGTGCACGTCATACACGCGCAGCACCTCGGACAGCGCGGCCGGCGGCGTCTGGTCGCCGCTCCACAGCGTGAGGCGCTGGCCGTCGTCTTCGAGAAGGAGGGTGTGCGCCTTGGCGAAGCCGTAGGGCAGCGGGTGACGTGCAGCAGCCATCGCTCAGTTGGTTTTCGGCGTCGCAGCGGGCGTGTCGGCGGGGGCTGAAGCGGGCGCCGCAGCCGGCGCGAGAGGCGACACCGGATCAGGCCGCAGGATCGTCGATTCGCCCACCGGCAGCCACGCATTGGACACGGGCTGGCCGACTTGCTGCTGCGCGCGGATCAGGTCGTAGCGGTCGAGCGAGATCTTGTTCGCGTCCGCTGCGGTGCGCATCACCACCGGACGCAGGAAGACCATCAGATTGGTGCGCTTCTTGGAGCGCGACTCGCTGCGAAAGAGCCCGCCGAGGTAGGGGATGTCGCCCAGCAACGGCACCTTGGTCTTGCTGTCGGTATAGCGATCCTCGATCAGCCCGCCGAGCACCAGGATCGAGCCGTCGTCGACGACCACGTTCGACTCGATCGAGCGCTTGCTGGTGGTCGGACCGGCCCCCAGGGTCCCGGCGGCCTGGCCGATCACGTCCGAGGCCTCCTGGAAGATCGTCATGCGCACCGTGCCGCCCTCGCCGATCTGCGGCTTGATGCGCAGCGTCAGGCCGACGTCCTTGCGCTCGACGGTCTGGAACGGGCTGGTCGTGCCGGTGCCAGTGTTCGTGTACTGACCGGTGACGAAGGGCACGTTGCTGCCGACCACGATCTTCGCCTCTTCGTTGTCGAGGGTGATCAGGTTCGGCGTCGACATGATGTTGGTGTTGGTCTGGGTCTGCAGGAACTGCGCGATGGCCGCGAGG
>DATDES010000146.1:0-16131 GCA_036522975.1 Burkholderiaceae bacterium
CCGGCACCTGCGCCAGACCCGAGGCGGTGCCGTGCACGATCGGCAACAAGGCATACAGCGCCAGCGCGATCACCGCGGGCAGCAGGCCGATGCCCTGGATGCCCCAGCCCGGCAAGGTTTCGGCCAAGGCCGCCAGCGGCGCGATCAAGAGCGCGAACAGCGCGATCGACGGCACTGTCTGGATGATGTTCAGCACGCCGAACAAGGGCCGCGCGAAAGCCGGGGTCCGCGCCGCGGCAACGCCCAGCGGCAGACCGATCAGCAGTGCCGGCAGCAAGGTCGCAGCGACGATCTGCAGGTGGCGCAGACCGGCGGCGTTGAACACGTTCTGGCGGTTGTCGTACTCCTTCAGCAACGACAGCCCGTCCAGGCCTCCCGACAGCAGCAGGCCCAGGAGCGGCAGCCACACCGCGGCGTGGGCGACGCTCCGCCAGGCCAGTGCCAGACCGAGGCGCTGCAAGGCATCGGCCGCGGCCAGCCAGGCCAGCAGCATCAGGATCCAGAAACCGCCACCCACCGATACGCGGGCCAGGCTCGACAGGCCTGACTGCACGACGGCTTCTCGCCCGGCAAACCAGGCCAGGCCGGCCAGCAGCATCGACGCTGTGATCGCCACGCCGGCGTGGTTCCAGCATGAAGTTGGCGCGAACACGGCCACCAGCAGCAGCACCGCAGGCAGCCACAGCCACCCCGTGCGGCCCGACACCAAGTCACGCAGCGGGACGCCGACGCCGGTCGTCAGCCGGTTTGGGGCAACGCTGACGAAAGCCAGCACCAACGCCGCCACGAGCGCCGCCAGCCACAGCAGCAGCAGCACGCGGTTGCGAACGAGCGCCTCAGCCCGCGAATCCTGCCCGATCGCCAGTGCCGCCACTGGCGCGGCGCTCACTTCACCAGACCCTTGGCCTTCAGGTGCGCGGCAGCGACCTTCTTTGCATCCTGGCCCTCGAGCGCGATCTGCGCATTCAGGCGCTGCAGCGTCGCGGTGTCGAGGGTCTTGAACAGCGGCGCGAGCAGGGTCGCGATCTTCGGCTGCTTGGCAAGGACTTCGGCTCGCACCACGGGCGCCGGAGCGTAGACCGGTTGCACGCCCTTGTTGTCCTCGAGGACCACGAGTCCAAGCGCTGACACCGGACCGTCGGTGCCATAGGCCATCGCTGCGTTGACGCCAGAAGTCTGCTCGGCGGCAGCCTTGATCGTGGCCGCAGTATCGCCGCCGGCGAGCAGTAGCAACTGGTCCTGCGTCAGTTTGAAGCCATAGGCCGATTGAAATGCCGGCAGCGCGTCGGGGCGTTCGGCAAACTCGGCAGAGGCCGCCAGCTTGACCTTGCCGCCACCGGCCACCCACTTGCCGAAGTCGGCCAGCGTCTTCAACTTCGCCTTGGCGGCGACGTCCTTTCGCAGCGCGATGGCCCAGGTGTTGTTGGCTGGCGCGGGCGCGAGCCACACCAGCTTGTGCTTCTCGGCGTCGAGCGCCTTCACGCGTTCATAACCCGCATCGAGCTTCTTCCATACCGGGTTCTTCTCGTCGGCGTGGAAGAACGCGCCATTGCCGGTGTACTCGGGGTAGAGGTCGATCTCGCCGGCGACCAGCGCGCCGCGCACGATCTTGGTGTTGCCGAGCTGGAGCTTGTTCTCCGTCTTGATGCCGCCGGCCTCGAGCACCTGAATGATCAGGTTGCCCAGCAGCGAGCCTTCGGTGTCGATCTTCGAGCCCACGCGCAAGGCCTGGGCCTGGGCGGCGGCACCGACCAGCAGCCAGGCCGCCGCGACGACCAGCCGGCGGGAAGGAATTAAGCTCATGACAACCTCCGTTGCTGAACGACCGGGGGCAATGGTAGTCGCTGCGCGCCACAAGGTCCTTACCTGTATCACCTGCCGATGAACACACTTGCCATGCCCTCAGGGGCCAGCATCCCGGCCCTCGGCCTGGGCACCTGGCGCATGGGCGAATCGCGCGCCGCCCGCGCCACCGAACTCGCCGCCCTGCGCAGCGCCATCGAGATGGGCTACCGCCTGATCGACACCGCCGAGATGTACGGCGACGGCGGTGCCGAGGAAGTCGTGGGCCAGGTGGTGGCCGATGCACTGCGCGCCGGCGACGTGCGGCGCGACGAGCTGTTCATCGTCAGCAAGGTGTACCCGCACAACGCCAGCCGCAAGGGCACGGCAGCGGCCTGCGATCGCACCCGCAAGCGCCTGGGCCTCGACCAGATCGACCTGTACCTTCTGCACTGGCGCGGTGAACATGCGCTGGCCGATACGGCGGCCGCGATGCACACCCTGGTCGACGCCGGCCGGATCGCGCATTGGGGTGTGAGCAATTTCGATGTCGACGATATGCGCGAGCTGATGGCCGTAGCGCCCGATTGCGCGGCGAACCAGGTCTACTTCTCGCTCGGCGAGCGCGGCGCCGAGTTTGCGTTGCTGCCCTGGTTGCGCGCGCAGCACATGCCCCTGATGGCCTACAGCCCGATCGGCCAGGGTGCACTGGCGCGCCACAAGGCGCTTGCCGCGATCGGCGGGGCCCGGAGCCTGACGGCGGCGCAGACCGCCCTGGCCTGGGTCCTGTCGCAGCCCGGTGTGGTCGCGATCCCGAAGGCCACGAAGGCGGAGCACTTGCGCGACAACCTGGCGGTGGCCGATCTCAGGCTTGACCCCGAAATCCTGCGCCGGATCGACCGGCTCTTTCCCCCGCCCACGCGCAAGCAAGCCCTGGCAATGATCTGATGCAGCAACAACACGAAGCCGACTCCCGCTACGCCTGGACGCGCCTGGCCGTCGTCCTCGCCTTGATGACCATTGGCAGCGGGGCGATGTACATCGTCGCCGTCGTGCTGCCGGCCGTGCAGGCCGAGTTCGGCGTCGCGCGCGCCGATGCCTCGCTGCCCTACACCCTTCTGATGATCGGCTTCGGCGTCGGCGGCATCGTGATGGGCAAGCTGGCCGACCGCTACGGCGTGATGCTGCCGGTGCTGATCGGTGCCGGCGGGCTGGGCGCCGGCTTCATTGCCGCCGGCATGTCGGGCGGCCTGGTCGGCTTCGCCGTCGCACACGGCCTGCTGCTCGGGCTGCTCGGCAGTTCGGCGACCTTCGCGCCGATGATGGCCGACACCTCGCTGTGGTTCGTGCGCCGGCGCGGCATCGCGGTGGCCATCTGCGCCAGCGGCAACTATGTCGCGGGCGCGGTGTGGCCGCCGATCGTCCAGTTCTTCATCGGCGCCTATGGTTGGCGCCCGACCTACATCGGGCTGGGCCTGTTCTGCATGCTGACGATGCCGCTGCTTGCGCTGTTGCTGCGGCCGCGGCCGCCGGCCGCAGTCGCGGCGCCGGCGAAGCGCCTGGCGGCAGCCGTGCCGTCGACGCGCCCTTTCGGCCTGGGCCTGAATCAGGCTCAGGCCCTGCTGTGCGTGGCCGGCGTGGCCTGCTGCGTGGCGATGTCGATGCCCCAAGTCCACATCGTCGCCTACTGCGGTGACCTGGGCTACGGCGCCGCGCGTGGCGCCGAGATGCTGTCGTTGATGCTCGCCTGCGGGATCGTCAGCCGCCTGGTCTCGGGCCTGATCTGCGACCGCATCGGTGGCCTGCGCACCTTGCTGCTCGGCTCGGTGTTGCAGGGCCTGGCACTGCTGCTCTTCATCCCCTTCGACAGCCTGACCTCGCTGTACCTGATCTCGGCCCTGTTTGGCCTGTTCCAGGGTGGCATCGTGCCCAGCTACGCGATCATCGTGCGCGAGTACTTCCCGCCCGCCGAGGCCGGCGCGCGGGTCGGCACGGTCCTGATGGCCACCCTGTTCGGCATGGCCCTGGGGGGCTGGATGTCGGGCAAGGTGTTCGATCTGACCGGCTCGTACGACGCCGCCTTCGTCAATGGCGTGGCCTGGAATCTGCTCAACCTGGCCATCGTGCTGTTCCTGATCTGGCGCCTGCGCGGCACGCGTGTGCCACAGCCGGCCTGAGCCCGCTCAGAGCTGGGCCTCGAGACGGAACACACGGGCCAGCCAGGCCTTCAGGCGCTTGCCGATGGACGCCTTGGGGTCGGAGCTGAAGCGCTCGCTGCCGTCGCTCCAGTGCATGCCCCCGGCGTCGAGCCCCAGCTGCCAGGCCCGCGCGCCCGCGGTCTGGGCGCTGAAGATGGTCTCGAGTTGCGCGGCCAGTACGCCGCTGTCGACGAGCACGCCCTGCTCGGAGTTGAGCCAGGTCGAGCGCGGGTCGAGGTTGTAGCTGCCGACGAACAGCGTTTTCCTGTCGACCGCCAGGGCCTTGGTGTGCAGGCTCGCGCCCGACGATCCGAACAGGCTCGATTCGACCTTGGTGCCGGCCATGGGCTTCAACTCCCACAACTTCACGCCACCGGCGAGCAAGGGCTTGCGGTAGCGCTCATAGCCGCCGTGCACCGCGGCGACATCGTTGGCGGCGAGTGAATTGGTGAGGATGCGCACCTGCTTGCCGACACCCGAAGCGGCCACCAAGGCCTCGGTGCCCGCCTCCCCGGGGACGAAGTAGGGCGAGATGATCGCGACCTCTGCCTGGGCCGCTCTGAGCATCTGCAGCAGCGCGGCACCGACTTGCGTGGTGCCAGCTTCGCCCTCCGACATCGTGGTCTTGAGTGGGTCGTCTGCGACGAAGCGGTAGGACGCGGTCCACTGCATCGGCCAATCACCGGCGACGAGTCGCCGCACCGCATCGTCGGCGCGCAGGGCGGCGGCGAAGCGGCTGCCATCGGACTCCCGCATGTGTTCGGCGAGTCGCACCCGCAGGCGCTCGAGCGCCGCGGCGCTGACGCCTTCCGGGTCGAGCACCTCGACCGGGTAGGCCAGGGGCGAGTTCCAGTACCCGTCGAAGGACGTCGACGCATCCCGCACGACAGGGCCGACCATCGCGAAGTCGAGGTCGACGAAGTTCACCGCGTCGCTGGCGCCGAAATACTCGTCGCCGATGTTACGGCCGCCGACGATGGCAATCCGGTTGTCGGCGATCCAGCCCTTGTTGTGCATGCGGCGGTTGACGCGCGAGAAGTTCGTCAGGCCCTCGCCGACCTTCCGGAGCAGGCCCCGGCGTGACGCAAAAGGATTGAACAGGCGCACGGCAAACTGCGGATGCGCGGCCAACGCGGCCAACCCGGCGTTCTTGGCGCGGGCGTCCATGTCGTCGAGCAGGAGCCTCACCTTGACCCCGCGATCGGCGGCCTGGAGCAGCTCGCTCGCAATGAACAGCCCCGTCAGATCGGCATGCCAGATGTAGGTCTGCACGTCCAGGCTGCGCTGGGCCATGCGAGCGCTCTGCGCGCGGGTGACGAAGGCTTCAGGGCCGTCGACGACGAGGCGGAAGGCGGACTGGCCCGGATGCAGCGCCTCGAATGGCGCGAAGGCGCGGTCGAGCGGGCTGTCCGCGCCAGGCTGGGCGGCAACTTCGGCGGCCAGTTCGGGCCGCGGCTGCAATTGCGCGCACGCTCCAAGCGCGGAAACCACCAGCATGATCAACACCCCACGCAGCGATTGCCATGACTCGAGCATCATGCCGGCCTCCGTGGCGCGCTGCGGTTCTTGGCCGGGCGCCGAGCAGGAGCCGGTATACCACGCGTCTTATCGGCCAACGGCGCGGGATCGTCGTCCGTGCATGGCAGCGATCCGCTCAGGCCTGAGCGCTGCCACACACAAGCGGCGGCACCCAGGGCCTGAGGCTTTGACGATCAGCGCCGGCCGCTGTACCCGTCGTGACGGTCCTGCCAATTCGGAATGCCATCGCGATCGCGGTCGTTTGCATAGCGGTCGTGCCGGTCGTAGCGGTTGGGCACACCGTCGCCATCACGATCCCAGGGCGGGTTGTAGACGCGGTCGTGACGGTTCGGGATGCCGTCGCGGTCACGGTCCCCGTAGGCCGCCTGGACGTAGCCGCGCGGGTAAGCCGGGTAACGAACGACCGGGACCGGCTGCGTGTAGACCGGGTAGGGCTGGCTGTAGATCGGCACGCCGATCGGAGCCCCGATGGTGACCGACCATTGCACGTCGGTGCGGGCCTGGGCGACGCTGGCGCCAAGTGCGCCCGCGACGGCCAGTGTGCCGATGATGAGTGTCTTGCGGTTCATGAGTCTGCCTCCTGGGTTGCTTGGGGGCGGCCCCGCGTGGGTCGCAGCGCCGTCCCCCGACAACGGATGCCGGGCGGCAGGGGTTCACGACAACCGTGTCAAGCGGGCGTAAAGCTGGCGTGAGAGTTTGTTCGGGGCCTGACGGCGGCGGAACTGAAGCGGCGTTACTACCGGCAGCGACGCAGGCGCCTCACTTGATCCCGGCCCGCATGAAGCTCTGCACGAACTGACGCTGGAAAAGCAGGAAGGCGACCAGCAACGGAGCCGAGCTCATCAGCGTCGCGGCGGTGATGATCGACCAGTCGATACCCTGGTCGGTTGACGAAAAGACTTGCAGGCCGACCGTGAGCGGGCGCGCGCTGGTGCTGTTGGTGATGATCAGCGGCCAGAGGAAGTTGTTCCAGTGGAAGCTCACCGAAACCAGCGCGAAAGCGGTGTACACCGGCCGTGCGAGCGGCACGTAGACCCGCCACAGGATCTGCATCGCGCTGGCGCCTTCCACGCGCGCGGCCTCGACCAGTTCCTTCGGGATGCCCATGAAGGTCTGGCGCAGCAGGAAGATCGCGAAGGCCGAGGCGAAGTACGGCAGACCGATCGCCAACAACGTGTCGACGATGCCCAGCCGGGCCATGGTCTTGTAGTTCTCGACCAACAGGATGTCGGGCATCACCATCAACTGGACCAGCACCAGCGCGAAGAGCAGCTTCTTGCCGGCGAACTCGTAGCGCGCGAAGGCGTAAGCCGCCAGCGTGCTCAGAACCAGCTGGCAGGCCAGGATCATCGCCACCAGCAGCGTGGTGTTGAGGAAGTAGCGCGCGAACGGGGCCGCGGACCAGGCGCGCGCAAAGTTGTCGAGCGTCAGCGGGGCAAAGAGCACGAAGCGGGTCGAGAACTCGGTCGGGTGAAACGCGGTCCACACCGCATAGGCCAGCGGCAGGATCCACAACAGCGCCAACAACCAGGCCGCAATGGTGTCGATCCGCCCCGGGTCGTTGTAGACCAGCCGCGTCGCGGAGGTGGCGGCGCTACTCACTGGTTATCACTCACTGGTAGTGCACCTTGCGGTCGAGCACGAAGAACTGGATCAGCGCGACCGTGGCCAGCACCGCCAGCAGCACCATCGTCAGCGCCGCCGCATAGCCGCTGTCCCAGTAGCGAAAGCCCACTTCGTAAAGGTGGTACAGCAGCAGGGTCGAGGCGTTGTCGGGCCCGCCGCGCGTCAGCACGACGATGTGGTCGACCATGCGCACCGCGTTGATCACCGCGTTGACCATCACGAACAAGGTGGTCGGCATCAGCAGCGGCCATTGAACGCGGCGAAAGAAATACCAGCGCGACGCGCCCTCGATCGCCGCGGCCTCGCGCAGGCTCGGGTTCAGGCTCTGCAGCGCGGCAAGGTAGAAGATCATGAAGAAGCCGGCCTCCTTCCACACCGCGACGACGGTCACCGCGCCGAGCGCGGTGCGCTGGTCGCCGAGCCAGTTCTGCGAGGGCAGGCCGAACAGGCCGGTGATCTGCTCCAACAGACCGTAACCCGGGGTGTAGAAGAAGAGCCAGATGTTGGCCACCGCCACCATCGGCAGCACCGTCGGCGTGAAGTAGGCCATGCGCAGGAAGCCGCGCCCTGCCATGCGCTCATTGACCCACAGCGCCATCACCAGGGCCAATCCGATCGAGCACGGGATCGTCGCCAACGCGAACCACAGGTTGTTGTTCAGCGCCTTCCAGAACACCGGGTCGGCGGCCATCTGCTGGTAGTTCTCCAGGCCTACCCACACCGCCGGGCGTGTGCCCTTCGGCGTCGAGTAGAAACTGTCGACCAGGCTGGCAACCGCCGGGTAGTGCGTGAAGGCCACCAGCAACACGAAGGCCGGCAGCAGCAGCAGGTAGGCGTGGACCGACTGTCGTGTTGTGTTCATGCGTCAGCGCGGTGAAGGCGTGACCAGGTACCGCCTGCCGCGACGCGCCAAGACCGCCGCCTGCGTCACTTGTAGGAGCGCAACAAGCGATCCGCCTCCGCCTGCGCGTCCTTCATCGCCTGCGCGGCCGTCTTGCTGCCGGTCAGCGCCGCCTGCAAGCCGTCGTTCAGGGCCTTGGTCACGCGCTGGTTGTCATGCGTCGAGAACTCGGCCAGTGCAAACGGCAGCTGGTCGCGCGCCACGAGCGCGGGCGGGAAGTCGGCGCCGTACTTCTTCAGCGCGGCGGTGTCGTAGGCCGCTTCGCTGATCGCCACGTAGCCGGTGTCCATGCTCCACTTGGCGGCGCGCTCGGGCTGGGTGATCCACTTGGCGAACTTGAACGCTGCCTCCTGCTGCGCCGGGCTGGCCTTCTTGAAGATGTAGAAGTTACCGCCGCCAGTGGGCGAGCCGCGCTTCTTGCCGGCCGGCAACATGGCCACGCCGAAGTCGAACTTGGCGTTGGTTCGCACATTGGTCAGGTTGCCGGTGGTCGTCCACATCATCGCCACCTTCTTCTCGAAGAAATCCTTCGGGGTGGTGCCCCACTCCACGATGCCGCTCGGGTGCACGCCCTGCTTGGTCAGGTCGATCCAGTACTGCAGCGCCTCGATGACGGCCGGGTCGTCGAACTTGACCGCGTTGCCAGCGTCGTTGGCCATCGCCACGCCGTTCTCGATCGCCAGGGCCTGGAACAGCCAGTACGGGAAACCCGAGGACGGGATCTGCACGCCGTACTGCGTGACCTTGCCGCTGGCGTCCCTGACGGTCAGCTTCTTCGCCGCCTCGGCCATTTCGGCCCAGGTCGCGGGCGGCTTGTTCGGGTCCAGGCCGGCGGCCTTGAACAGCTCCTTGTTGTAGTACATGACGATCGTCGAGCGCTGGAACGGGATGCCCCAGGTCTTGCCGGCGCTCTGGCTGTTGAGCATGAAAGCCTTGTAGAAGCTGCCCAGCCAGGCACGGTCGTCGGCGGTCTTGACGAAGGTGTCGATCGGCACGATCGCGTCCTCGTCGATCAGAGTGAACATATCGGTCGACAGCAGCACCGAGGTCACCGGCGGCGTGCCCGACTTGTTGGCGGTGAGGGCCTTAACGATGGTGTCCTGGTAGGTGCCGGCGTAGATCGGCGTGACCTTGATGCCGGGGTTCTCCTTGCCGAAGTCGGCCGCGTACTCGTCGATCAGCTTGGTGATCGGACCGCCGACGGCCACGGGATAGAAGAACGAGATCTCCGTCTGCGCCTGGGCGTAGGCGCCGAAGGAAAGGGTGGCGAGTGCCGCCGCAGCGACCAGCTGGTTGAACGTTCGCTTGTGCATGTTGTCGTCTCCTCGGTGGGTGAAGTGAACGGTCAGCCGACCCGGCTGCCTTGTGAATCGAAATAGTGCTCGGCCTGCGGTGGCCAGCCGAGCGAGACGGACGCACCGGCGGCGATGTCGGTCTTGCCTTCGGCGCGCACGGTGATCAGCTCAGACCCGACGGCACAGCGCAGCACCAGGTCGGCGCCCAAGTATTCCAGGCTCTGCACAGTGGCCGGCACCGCGCCGCCGAGCGACACCGATTCGGGCCGGATGCCCAGCGTCGACGCCGATTGGCCGACGCTGACCTGGCTGCCCGCGATGCGCCCCTGCTCCAGCCGGAGCAGGTTCATCGCCGGCGTGCCGATGAAGCGCGCGGCGAAGGTCGTCGCCGGCATCGCGTACATCGCGCGCGGCGCGGCGCTCTGCTCGATGCGGCCCTTGTTGAGCAGCACGACCTGGTCGGCCATGCTCATGGCCTCGCTCTGGTCGTGCGTCACGTAGACCAGCGTCAGGCCCAGGCGCTGCTGCAGCTCGCGCAGCTCGTGGCGCATCTCCTGGCGCAGCTGCGCATCAAGGTTGGACAGCGGCTCGTCCATCAGGCAGACCTTGGTCTGGGCCACCAGCGCGCGGCCCAAGGCCACACGCTGCTGCTGGCCGCCCGATAGCTGCGAGGGCTTGCGCTCCAGCAGTTGCGCCAGGCCGAGCAACTCAGCGGTGGCGGCCAGGCGCCTCGCTGCCTCGCTCGGCTCGACCTTGCGCACCGACAGGCCGAAGCCGATGTTGTCGGCCACGCTGAGGTGCGGGAACAGCGCGTAGTTCTGGAACACCATCGAGATGCCGCGCTCGGCCGGTGGCTGATGCGTCACGTCGCGTCCGTCGATCAGCACCCGCCCACTGCTGGCAGTCTCGAGGCCCGCGACGATGCGCAGGGTGGTCGACTTGCCGCAGCCCGAGGGGCCGAGCAGGACGCAGAAGCTGCCCGGCTCGATGCGCAGGCTGACGTCATCCAGGGCTTTGGTACCGGCCCAGTGCTTGCTGACGTGACTCAACTCGATCAATGACATGCGGAGATTGTGCTCAGGAAGCGTGACCGTTCGATGGATCGCTGCGGATGGCAAAAGGCCGCAGTATCGCGCCCAGTGCGGCCTGCGCATCGCGGTTGCCGGCCAGGCACTCGCGCGCCTCGAGGAAGTCGGACTCGCCGCCGAACGTGCTGACCACGCCGCTGGCCTCGCTGACCAGCAGGCCGCCGGCGGCCACGTCCCAGGCGTTGAGTCCGAGGTCGAAGGCCGCGTCGCAATGGCCGGCCGCCACAGCCACCAGGTCGAGCGCGGCCGAGCCCGAGCGGCGGATCGCGCGCACGCACCCCATCACCGCCCCGAGCATCTGCATCGAACGGGCGAAGCCTGGCCCGGGTCGATAGGGGCAACTGGTGGCGACGACGGCGTCACCCAGATTGCCGCGCGCCGAAACCGCGAGCCGCTGGCCCTTGCACCAGGCCCCACCGCCGCGCCATGCCTGGTACAGGTCGCCGCGCGGCACGTCGAGCACCACGCCGAGTTCGATGCGCCCGCGCACCGCCAGCGCGATGCTCACCGCGTACACCGGATACCCATGGATGAAGTTGGTGGTGCCGTCGAGCGGGTCGACGATCCAGACATGGTCGGCTCCGGGCGCGCCGTGCGGGCGCTCCGACTCCTCGCTGCGCACTGCGTGGCCGGGGTGGGCGTCGAGCAGTGTCGCGACGATGGCCTGCTCCGAGGCCAGGTCGACCTCGGTGACGAAGTCCTTGGGCTGCTTCTCTCGGATCTGACGCCGCTGCGGATCAGAAGCTGCCGCGCGGATCAGGTCGGCCGCGCGCCGGGCCGCCGTCGCGGCCACTTCGAGCATCGGGGGTGGCGAACTCATCGGCACGGCGGCAGGCATTGTGCACTCGTCGATGCAGCAGCCCACAACGGGTCAAGCGCTCAGCGCCGCCAGATTCAGCGTGTAAGAACGGCCCAACCACAGCGCGCAGTCGCGGTGGTCACGCAACTCGTCCCCCGTGTTGGGATGCACGAACACGTCCAGTGCCCCGTGGTTCAGCGCCAGCCAGCCCACCACCTGCGAGAAATTGGCAGGGCCAAACGCGAGCTGGTAGCTCCACATCGGGTGCGGACCGACCGGCTTCTCGTGAAAGCGACCCAAGTCCATCTGGCCGGTCAGTTCGGTCGCGACGGTTTCGCGCAGCGCCCAGGCCGCGTCGCGACGGGCCGCGTCGAAGTAGACATGGGCGTGCCAGCTGTCGATGATCGAAGGGTTGAGCGGCTTCATGTTTGCACCAGGCGCGTGGAGGCCGCCATGCTACGCGGGCCGGCGCCATGCAGCTTGCAGGGCGCGCGGCTATCCTCCCGCCATGCAAGCCATCCTTTCGGTATCGAAAGTCTCGAAGACCTACGCCTCCGGATTCCACGCGCTGAAGGAGATCGACCTGGCGATCCGCCGTGGCGAGATCTTCGCCCTGCTCGGCCCCAATGGCGCTGGCAAGACGACCCTGATCAGCATCATCTGCGGCATCGTCAACGCCAGCAGCGGCACGGTCGCGGTCGACGGCCACGACATCGTGCGCGACTACCGCGCCGCACGCTCGCTGATCGGCCTGGTGCCACAAGAACTCTCCACCGATGCCTTCGAGACGGTCTGGGCCACGGTCACGTTCAGCCGCGGCCTGTTCGGCCGGCCCGCCAACCCGGCGCACATCGAGAAGGTGCTTCGCGACCTGTCGCTGTGGGACAAGCGCGACAGCCGGATCATGACCCTGTCGGGCGGCATGAAGCGACGCTTGATGATCGCCAAGGCCTTGTCGCACGAACCGCAGATCCTGTTCCTCGACGAGCCGACCGCAGGCGTCGACGTCGAGCTGCGGCGCGACATGTGGCAGCTGGTGCGCAGTCTGCGCGACACCGGCGTCACGGTGATCCTGACCACCCATTACATCGAGGAGGCCGAGGAGATGGCCGACCGCATCGGCGTCATCAGCAAGGGCGAGTTGATCCTGGTCGAGGACAAGACCGCGTTGATGCACAAACTCGGCCGCAAGCAGCTGACGCTGCACCTGCAGCAGCCCCTGCAGCAACTGCCGGCGGCGTTGGCGGCCTATCCGCTGACGCTGGCCAAGGACGGCCTCGAGCTGACCTATACCTACGACGTGCAAGGCGGGCGCGTTGGCATCGTCGAACTGTTGCAAAACCTGACCGAGGCCGGCATCGCCTTCAAGGACCTGCACACCACCGAAAGCTCGCTCGAGGACATCTTCGTCAGCCTGGTCAGCGACCGCGAGGTGGCCGCATGAACCTGCCCGCCGTGCGCGCGATCTACGGCTTCGAGATGGCGCGCGCCTGGCGCACGCTGATGCAAAGCATCATCTCGCCGGTGCTCTCGACCTCGCTCTATTTCATCGTCTTCGGCGCGGCCATCGGCTCGCGCATCCCCGAGGTTGGCGGCGTCAGCTACGGAGCCTTCATCGTGCCCGGTCTGATCATGTTGTCGCTCTTGACGCAGAGCATCTCCAACGCCTCGTTCGGGATCTACTTCCCCAAGTTCACCGGCACGATCTACGAACTGCTGTCGGCGCCGGTGTCGTATGTCGAGATCTTGATCGCGTATGTCGGCGCGGCGGCATCGAAGTCGATCATCCTGGGTCTGATCATCCTGGCCACCGCCGGCCTGTTCGTGCCGCTGCAGGTGGCGCACCCATTCTGGATGCTGCTCTTCCTGGTGCTGACCTCCGTCACCTTCAGCCTTATCGGCTTCATCATCGGCATCTGGGCCGACGGCTTCGAGAAACTGCAGGTGGTACCGCTTCTGATCGTCACGCCGCTGACCTTCCTCGGCGGCAGCTTCTACTCGATCGATATGCTGCCGCCGCTGTGGCAGAAGGTCGCCCTGTTCAACCCGGTGGTGTATCTGATCAGCGGCTTCCGCTGGAGTTTCTACGGCCAGGCAGATGTCAGCCTGGCCCTCAGCCTGGGCATGACCGCGGCCTTCCTGTTCGGTTCGCTGGCGATCGTGGCCTGGATCTTCCGCACCGGCTACCGCCTCAAGTCCTAGCGCCCTAGGCCGGCTCGGCTCGGACCGATCCCGGCACCATGTGCAGCACCTGCCACGACAGGCGTGCCTGCGCGGCGAGCACCAGCGCGGCGGCCGCCGGCACCACGAAATACAGCCACTCGACTTGCGGCCACCAGCGCCGCACATACATCGCCAGCAGCAGCGGCGCGAGCACCAGACCCAGGCGGCCGAGCAGGCTGGCGCTCTTGCCCAGCGCCGCCGAGCCCGCGGCCAGGAAGACGGCCGAGGCCACGAAGACCAGCGTGAACAGGGTCTCGAACATCGGAGCGGCCGCACCGGTGTCCCACACCCCGGCACGGTAGGGCAGCCAGGCCAGGCAGGCCGATGCGAGCACGGCGGCCAGCCAGCGCGCGCGCTGCGCACCGCCACCGTCGCCGCCCGGCGCGGCGCTGGGCTTGATGAAGGGCAGCACGGCCAGGCAGAGCACGCCGGTCACGGCATCGATCAGCAGCGTCTTGGGGTACCCCACGACCTCGATCGCGATGCCCTGCCAGGTGGCCGAGTAGGCGATCGCCAGGTTCATCATCGCCATGTAGGCGGTGAACTGCGTGGCCGCGACCGCAGGGTTGGTCACGTCCATGAAGAGGGCCGAGCGCGTACCGTACATCAGACCCTGCGGCAGGGCGTACAGCAGAGTGGCCAGCCAGACGGCGGTGACGAGCGCCGGGGCCGCGACCCGGCGCACGGCGTCCGATTGCGCGGCCGGCAGGATCCATTGGTGTTCGATCAGCACGCCCATCAGGTAGAGCACCGGCAGGCTCATCAACGCGAGGTAGACGAAGAGCGTGCGCCGGCGCCCGAGGCGGTCGGACAGCAGGCCGCCGACCACCATGCTCGCCGCCGCGATGACCTGCGACCCCAGGCTGAGCCAGGCGACGTCGTCGTCGCTCATTCCGACCTCGACCGCGAGGTTGGATTGCAGCGCCAGGCCCAGGCTCATCGCGCCGGCCGGCAGCAACGCGAAGAACAGGCCGGCGAACGCGCCGCGGGTGCCAAGAAAGCTGTGGAAGGCTTCGACCGAGAAGCGCTTCATCTCGCGCGCCGCCGAGGCCATGCCGGCCAAGCGCCGCTGGGCCAGCGGCGTGGCCGTCTCGCGCAGCGGCAGCACGATGAACACGGTAACGGCGGCGATGCTGGCAGCCACGAAGACGAAGCCGCCCTTCAGTCCGAGGACCGGCATCAGGAACAGCACACCGCTACCGCCCAGCGCCGTGCCCAGGGCCGCGCCGGCGAACATCACGCCATTGGCCAGGCCACGTTCGTCCTCATGCAGGGTGGCGACGGCCAGCGCGTCGATGGCAACGTCCTGCATCGCGCCGAAGCTGTTGTGGACCAGCAGCACCACGGTCAGCAGGCCCAGCTGCGCCGGCAGGTTCAGGCCGGTGCACGCCAGCAGCGTGACGATGAGCATGATCTGCGTGCCCAGGATCCAGCCGCGACGGCGGCCCAGGCGCTCGGAGGTGAAGACGTCGATGAAGGGCCCGAAGGCCCACTTGAAGGCCCAGGGCAGGTAGAACGAGCCGACGAAGGCGCCGATCTCGGCCGGGCCGACGTCCTGCCGGCGCAATTGGGTGGCCACCGCGGTGGCCGCGAAACCGAGCGGGATGCCTTCGGTGACGTAGAGGAAAAAGAACGCCGTCAGGCGGCCCCAGCGGGTGGCGAGCAGGTTGGGGATGCGCATCGGGGCAGTGTCGCAGAGCGCATCGCCTCCTTCGCGCCGGCTGCAGCGCCTCAGTACGGCCCGCTGGCCAGCCAGCGTTCGAGCTGTGGCACGCGGTCGTTGCCCCAGAAGCGCTCGCCCTCGACGATGAAGAAGGGCGAACCGAAGACACCGCGCGCTTCTGCCATATCGATCTCGGCCTTGAAGCGCGCCTTGGTCGTCGGGTCGCTCGATGCCGCATTGAAATCATCGCGGGCCAGGCCGGCACGCTCGGCCAGGCCGGCTACCACCTCGGCCTCGGCGATGTTCTGGTCATCGACGAAGTAGGCGCGGTACACGCCATGGGCGAAGTCCTTCGCCTGCGCCGGGTTGCGATCGTTGAGCCACTGAAGATGCGCGCCGCAAGTTCGGTGTGCAGCGAGTGGAGCGACGGCGCCTTGTAAGGCAGGCCCATGTAGGCGGCCAGGCGCTCGGTGTCACGCATCACGTAGTCGCTGCGCATCGCACTGGCCGGGATCCGGATGCGGTCCTGGGACTGGAAGTTGGCATCGAGCACGAGGGCATGCCAGACCACGCTGCGGCCATGCCGCTCGCCGAGGGCATCGACCGACTCCGAAGCCAGGTAGCCGTAGGGCGAAGCGAAGTCGAAATAGAACTCGATCGGTGCGGACATGGGCTCCCCAGTGAATGGCCATCGTGAGACAGGGCTCGCGCGAGCCTTCCCGCTACTGCGCCAGATAGCCGCCGTCGACCGGCAGGGTGTGTCCGGTGATCAGTCGCGCTCGGTCCGAGGCCAGGAAGACGATGGCCTCGGCGACGTCGGCGGGTTCGGCGAGGGCGTGCATCGGCACGCTGTCGAGGATGCGAGCCACCATGTCAGGATCGCTCAGCAACTTTTGGGTCAGGTCCGTGCGCACCCAGGCCGGCGCCACGGCGTTGACTCGAATGCCCCGCCCTGCCCATTCGACCGCCAGGGCCCGCGTCAGGTTGACGACCGCGCCCTTGCTGGCGTGGTAGGCC
>DATDES010000147.1:0-2879 GCA_036522975.1 Burkholderiaceae bacterium
CCAAGGTGCTGCTGCTCGACGAGCCCTTCGGTGCGCTCGACGCCAAGGTGCGCAAGGGACTGCGCCGCTGGTTGCGCCGCCTGCACGACGAGGTGCATGTGACCAGCGTCTTCGTCACCCACGACCAGGACGAGGCGATGGAGGTCGCCGACCGCGTGGTGGTGATGAATCAGGGGCGCATCGAGCAGCAGGGCAGCCCCGACGAGGTGTACGACCACCCGGCCAGCCCTTTCGTGCTGCAGTTCCTCGGCGACGTGAATCTGTTCCACGGCCGCTTCGGCCACGCGCCCGGTGGTGCCGAAGTGAGCTACGTGCGCCCGCATGAACTGGAAATCGTGGCCGAGCCCGGCGAAGACACCTGGGCCGTGACGCTCAGCCAGACGCTGACCGTCGGGCCGAACACGCGCATCGAGTTCAAGCGCGCTTCGGACGACAGCTATGTCGATGTGGAGTTGCCGCGCGAGGCTTTCGCCGCGCTGCGCGGCCGCCTGGGCCTGGTACCGGGCAGTCAGGTGCATCTGAAGCCGCGTCGTGTAACCCGCTTCGGCGCGACTGAGCCGGTGATCGACCCGGCGCGAACGAACTGACCCTGCGGTGCGCGGCCATGTCGGCGGCTGGCGCGAGTCCGGCTTGCCCTCGGTCCAGGGCGAGGGCAACCCTCGGGTTCAGATATCGAAGCTCGCGCCCGGCGCCTGCGCCAGGGCCTGGTCGACCAGCGCGCGCGTGAGCGGCGGGGCAAAGCAGCGGATGAAGTCGTAGGCGTAGCCGCGCAGGAAACTGCCACGACGCACGGCCACCCGCGTCATGTTGCTGGCGAAGAGATGGCGCGCATCGATGGCGTGCAGCTGGGTGTCGCGCTTCTCGTCGAAGGCCATCGCCGCGATGATGCCCACCCCCATGCCCAGCTCAACATAGGTCTTGATCACATCGGCATCCATTGCCGACAGGACCAGGTTCAGGGTGAGGCCCCGGCGCTTGAAGGCCTCGTCGATGTGCGTGCGCCCGGTGTAGCCCGGTTCGTACGTGATGATGGGATAGCGCGCCAGGTGCTCCAGCGTCAGCGCCTCGCCCTGGGTTGCCAGCGCATGGTCTCTGGGCACCACCACGGCGTGTGTCCAGCGGTAACTGGGCAAAGCCACCAGCTCGGCGTACTCGGCCAGTGCCTCGGTGGCGACGCCGATGTCGGCTTCCCCTTGCAGCAGCATCTCGGCGACCTGCTTGGGCGAGCCCTGGTGCAGGCGCAGCACGACCTCGGGGTGGGCGGCGCTGAAGTCACGCACTGCGGGCGGCAGGGCGTAACGCGCCTGGGAATGGGTGGCCGCAATGGTCAGCGTGCCGCGGCCCTGCGAGGCGAAGTCCTCGCCGGCGCGCTTCAGGTTGTCTGCCTCCTGCAGCATGCGCTCGACGATCGGCAGCACGGCGGCGCCGGGTGGTGTCAACCCCGTCAGGCGCTTGCCGGCGCGCTCGAAGAGCGTGATGCCGAGCTCGTCCTCGAGTTCGCGGATCTGTCGGCTCACGCCCGGCTGCGAGGTGTGCAGCACATCGGCCACGACGGTCAGGTTGAAGCCTTGGCGGACGGCTTCGCGCACGGAGCGCAGTTGCTGGAAATTCACAATCACGCACCCTGCACAGGCGCCTTATTCGATCCGCGAATTATTGGCAGCTGAGCCCTGCAGTTCATCGACTGTTTTCGCGTATGGTTAGATGTACGTCGAATAAGCTCCGCTGCCCAGCATCGAACCAACCATGACCCGTATCGAAGACGTTGTGGCCCTGCTGCTGGCGGCTCGCCGGACCGGCGGTGCCGTCGCCGCACCCGAACTGGCCGACGCTGCGGCCGCGTATGCGGTGCAGGAAGGCGTTGCGCAGGCCAGCGGCTGGACTGCCGACGGTCCGGCTCGGCACTGGAAATCCGGCGGGCCGTCGCGCGACGCGGTCCTGACCCATGCGCCACTGCCGCCGGCTGGTGTCTGGGCCAGCCCGGCCGCCGCCGGCGCGTGGCCGTTCCACCAGCGGGGCATCGAGGCCGAGGTTGCGCTGCGCCTGGGCGAGGCGGTGGATGCCCTACGGGCCGCGACGCTGGACCTGGCCGGCGCCCGCAGCCTGGTCGACGCGATGTGCGTGTCGATCGAGATCGTCGATTCGCGCTGGACCGCAGCCCAGGCCGCACCGGCCCTGGCCAGGTTGGCCGATCTGCAGTCACACGGTGCGCTGGTGCTCGGCGCCTGGTGCCCCTTCGTCGCCCGTGACTGGACGGCCCAAGTCTGCCGCGTGCGCATTGGCGCGCAGCCGGCGCAGAGCTTCGCTGGCAGCCATTCTCTGGGCGACCCGGCCTTCGTGCTGCCGGCCTGGCTGCGTCATGCCACGCGGGACGGCGGCGTGGTCCCGGCCGGCACGGTGGTCACCACCGGCACCTGGTGCGGTCTGCTGCAAGCTCGGGCCGGGGACGAAGTCGAGGTGCACTTCGATGGCATCGGCTCGGCCCGCGTCCACCTCTGAGCGTTCCAGCGCAACGGTCCGCTCAAGCGCCGGCGCCACCTGCGCGTCACTCAACGCCGAAGCTCTGACCCGCAGCCCTGGCGCAGGGCTGCGTCCGATCGTTGTCTTCAGATGCCCAGCAGCTTCTTCGCTTCGGCCAGAGCCTTCATCGAGTCATCGTGCTTACCGGCCTTGTGGGCGGCTTCGCCCTCGGCGCGCAGGGTCTTGACCTTGGCCATGTCGGCGTCGGACAGCTTCGGTCCGGCGGCCAGCTTGGCGTCGACGTCCTTCATCAGATTGGGGCAGTTATTTGCAAGTGCCAGGCCGCAGGCCGTCGACAGCAGGGCAGTGATCAGCAGTGTCTTCATGGCAAATCCTTCAAGATCGGGCATGTCACCCGG
>DATDES010000148.1:0-5725 GCA_036522975.1 Burkholderiaceae bacterium
CCGACCCCTTCGACATGGCGCGGCGCCGCCATCGCATGCCAAAGAACTGCTTCAAGGCAAAGCGCGAGAACGACTCGCGCTGGTTGATCGCCATCAGGCGCGCTGAATTCTCGCGCAGGAAGCGCCACCACGCCGGGCAGAGCCACTGATCCTGCCTGGCGACGGCCAGGCGGTGCATCGTCTCGAAGAGCGCTTGGTGGGGGCTGGGGAAGCGGGACAAGGCACCGAGCCACGCGATGCGCTCCAACGACTTTGCGGCGCTGTCTCCACGCTCTTGGCGGAGCCGCAGCATATCGGTTTGCGATGACGTGTGTTGACGATAGGCCACCAGGGGCTCGTCGACATACGTAATCGACCCCAAGCTGGCCGCGACGAAGGCGATCCACCAGTCGTGGAAGCGCACGTCGCGGCGGGGAAGTGCCGAGGCGAGCAACTCACGGCGGAACAGCATGGCATGGCCCGAGATGCAGTTCCAGAACGCGAAGGCCAGCGGATCGCGGCCCTGGACCATGTGGATCCGGTTCGAGACGCGTGCGTCCAGGGGTTGCCCGCGGTCGTCGATCAGCATGGAGTCACAGTACGCCAGCGAATGCTGTCCGATTGCATCCAGCAAGCGTTCGAGCTTGTCCGGAAGCCAGAGGTCGTCTTGGTCACAGGGGGCAATGTAGTCGCCCGTACACAGCGACATGGCGCGCTCGAAGTTGGCAGCGAACCCCAGGTTCTCTTCGTTGCGCATGATGCGCAGTCTGGGATCCCGCTTTGCGGCCTGCCTGAGGATATCCCAGGTGGCGTCGGTCGATGCGTCGTCGACGGCCACGATCTCGATGTGGCGCCAGGTCTGGGTCAGCAAGGATTCGAGCTGTTCACTCAAGTGGGCCGCGCCGTTGTATGTGCACAGAGCGACCGAGATCAGCGCTGCCACCGAATCTCTCCCAGAATACAGCCCTGTTTCCGGGCTTTCGAGGGCGCCGCGTGAGTGGGGTCGATCAGCACATGAGCAAGCAAGTCGTCTGCGTGAAGTGGGGGCGGGGTTATGGCCCCGAGTACGTGAACCGCCTCTACGGCATGGTGTCGCGTCATCTCACGCCGCCCTTTCGTCTGGTGTGCCTGACCGACGACCGCGACGGCATCCGCCCGGAGGTCGAATGCTTCGATCTGCCCGAGCTGGGTGTGCCACATCCCCAGCGCACCATCGGCAAATGGCGCAAGCAGGTGCTGTGGGGCGCTAGCGTGCCGGGCCTGACGGGCGTTGCGCTCTTCATCGATCTCGACTCCGTGATCGTCGATTCCATCGATCCGTATTTTGAGCACGGCTCGCCCGACGACGTGATCCTGGCGCGCAACTGGGCACGTCCGCTGGACCGGCTGGGCCAGACCTCCGTGTTCCGCTTCAAGGTCGGCGCGCAGCCCTATGTGCTCGAGAACTTTCTGGCTGACCCGCAGGGCGTTGCCGACCGGTACGGGTTCGAGCAGCACTACGTGACGGCCGCCGTCAAGGGCGGCATCAAGTTCTGGCCGGAGGCGTGGACGCGGCACTTCAGGCTGCACTGTCTGCCGCTGTTTCCGCTGCGCTACTTCATGAGGGCGCGGCTGCCCCGGGAAGCGCGCATCGTCACGTTTCCCGGGGGGCCCAACCCCGATGACATCCTGCTGGGGCGGTGGAACGCAAAGTCGCGCCCCCATCCTTCCCGGTGGGCGCACCTGTGCGCTGCGTTCGATAAGGACCAGCGCGTCGATCCGAGCTTCCGCCGGCACGTTCAGCGCTACGTGCTTCCGGTACCTTGGATCGAGGCTGCCTGGAAGGACTGAGCACGGCATTCACTCGCGCCAGTGGTCGGCGATCCACGGCGCCGGCTTCGCATAGCGCCAGTTACCGTTGCTGCGGCCGTTCAGGGCGTCGGGCGGGTTCATCACGCCATGAAAGATGAGGATGCGCGCACCGGCGGGAATGCGCGGCGACCGCCACAGGTTGGTCGGAAGGCGCGGTATGCAGTGGTACTTCCAGCTGACGCACCAGTCGGCCGGCCAGTAGGCCATCTTGCCCTGGCGGTGGATGAAGTCGGAGAGGAAGGCCTGCTCGTGGCGGAAGTTCGCCCGCACCTCCTCGACGTGGTTGCGGAAGTAGGCCAGCGCATCGGCATGAGCCCCCAACTCGAACCGGTAGACCGACGAATTGCCAGTGATGCGCCAGGGTCGCTTCCAGTCGTGGATGATCAGGAACTCGCCGGGGTGTTCGAAGAACGGGGTGATGTCGTCGACGATGACGATGTCAATGTCCAGGAACAGTGCGGTGCCCGTGAGTCCGTGCAGGTCGGCCTCGAAGCTGGTGAGCTTCTTCCAGCCGCGCTCTGGGATGCCTGCGGGTAGCGCAAGGTCGGGGATCGGCAGGCATTGCACCTCGGCGCGGATGCCCTCGCGCTGATCGGTCAGGCAGACAAAGCGGAACTCCCCACGCAGGTGGCGACGCACCATGCCGTAGAGCCGGTTGATGTACTCAGGGCCGTACTTGCTGCCCCACTTCATGCACAGGATCGTGCGCTGGGCGCTCATGTCTCCTCCAAGCGCTGCGGTGGGTAGCTGTCCCAGTTGAGGCACCCCGGACACTGCCAGAAGTAGTGTTGCGCTTCGAAGCCGCAAGCGGCGCAGCGGTAGCGCTGAAGGGGTTTGGCGGCACGCTCCACAGCGGCGATCACATCGGAGTTTGGGTCTGCCGCATCGCGCAGCACCGCGGCGGCGGCTGACAGCGTGGGTTGTTGTTCCAGGTACTGGGCATGCCGCCGAACGGTGTTGACGGGATCGGTATCGAGCGTGTCGATAGCCCGCATGAGGTCGAGCGACGGCTGCCGGGCGTGGATCGCTTCGAACAGGCTGAGCGCGCTGCCGGCCTGCCCGGCGGACTGGGCGGCCTTCGCAAAGTCTTCGGCAACCAGCACGAAGCTGCCTGGATGCCGATGGTGAAGCTCGGTCCACGCGGCCAAGGCTTCGGCATGCTGCCCGGCTTTCGCGTGCTGCTGGCCGGACTGGACCCAGGGCCGCGGCGAGGCGGGTGCGATCTCGCGCGCACGGGCAAGCGCGCTTGCGGCCGCGGCTCCATCGTCTTGGGCAGCGGCTTCGAGCGCGAGTTCGCACCAATGGTGCGCAATGCGCGAAGCGAAGGAGCCGGCACCGGCACTCTCCAGCCGCGCCGCATCGTCAGCCGCGGTTCGCCAATCGCGCGAGCGCTCGTGCAACTGCAGCAGGGCCAGTCGCGCCTCGGTGTCGAAGGGCGTGCCTTCGAGGGCTCGATAGGCCTCTTCCGCACGATCGAACAGGCCGGCTTTGAGGTAGTCCTGCGCGAGGGCGTTCCGCGCCCGCTCACGCTCGGTGGCCGACAGATCGGCACGCTGAATCAGGTGCTGATGCACTCGCACGGCGCGCTCGACTTCGCCGCGGCGGCGAAACAAGTTGCCGAGCGCGAAGTGCAGCTCTGTCGTATCGGAGTCGCCCTGCACGGCCTCGATGAAGGCGTCGATGGCCTTGTCCTGCTGTTCGTTGAGGAGGAGGTTCAAGCCTTTGTAGTAAGCCTTGGGTGAGCTCCGCTGCTCCCGCTTCCACTGTCGCAGGTCGAAGCGCGAGCCGATCCAGCCGAGCGCAAACGCGATCGGCAAGCCGACCAGCAACCATTGCAGGTCGAAGTCCATCACAGACCTTCGCGCGGCGGCACGCCAGCTTCGGCGCCAAAGCCTGAAGGCACCGGGTTCGAGGGTGGGCTCGTGACCGTGACGGGCTTCGGCGGCGCTGTCAGGCCGGCCACGCGACGCTGGCGCCACCAACTCGGCACCATCGCCAACACACCGACGGCGCAGCCGGCACCGAAGGCAGCGAGCACGATGATGACCATCGGTGCGCGCCATTCGAAGCCGAAGAACCAGTGCACGGCCACCTCCTGCTGGTTGTTCAGCGCGAAGGCAAACAGGGCGAAGAAGATGAAGGCTCGTACGAGCCAGGCGAGCGCACGCATCGGCGCTGGCGATTCTACGGGGGTGACCGAATGAAAAACGCGCCCCGTGGGACGCGTCGTGCAACTCAACTCCGCCGGGCCGGCGGCGCATCGATCACCGGCACGTTGGCGTCGACCCCTTCGCGCAGGGCCTTGCCCGGCTTGAAGTGCGGCACCAGCTTCTCGGGGATCGTGACCTGCTCGCCGCTGCGCGGGTTGCGGCCCACGCGCGGCGGCCGGCGGTTGATCGAAAAGCTGCCGAAGCCCCGGATCTCGATACGGTGTCCGCGCGCCAGGGCGTCGGACATCGCATCGAGCATGGTTTTGACCGCGAACTCGGTGTCGCGGTTGGTGAGTTGGCTGAAGCGTTCAGCCAGCGCAGCCACGAGGTCGGAGCGGGTCATGCCGGCGATCGGGCGAAGATCAGGCGCCGTCCTTGTTGTCCATCTTGGCGCGCAGCAGCGCACCCAGGCTGGTCGTGCCGGCGTTCTCACGCTCGCTCGTCTGCGACAGACGCTGCATGGCTTCCTGCTGGTCGGCGCTGTCCTTGGCCTTGACCGACAACTGGATCGAACGCAGTTTGCGATCGACGTTGATGATCATGGCCTCGACCTCGTCGCCCTCCTTCAGCACGTTGCGCGCGTCCTCGACGCGGTCGCGGCTGATTTCCGAAGCCCGGAGATAGCCCGTCACGTCGTCAGTGAGCTGGATCTCGGCGCCGCGCGCATCGACCGTCTTGACCTTGCCGGTGACCAGCGCGCCGCGGTCGTTCAGCGTGGTGTAGGTGGCGAACGGGTCGCCGTCCAGCTGCTTGATGCCCAGGCTGATGCGCTCGCGCTCGACGTCGACCGCCAGCACGATGGCCTCGACCTCCTGGCCTTTCTTGTAGTTGCGCACCGCGGCCTCGCCCGGCTCGTGCCAGGACAGGTCGGACAGGTGCACTAGGCCGTCGATGCCGGCCGACAGGCCGACGAAGACGCCGAAGTCGGTGATCGACTTGACCGGGCCTTTGACGCGGTCGCCACGCTTGACGGTCGCGCTGAACTCTTCCCAGGGGTTGGCCTTGCACTGCTTCATGCCCAGGCTGATGCGGCGCTTGTCCTCGTCGATCTCGAGCACCATGACCTCGACCTCGTCGCCCAGGGCGACGATCTTCGAAGGCGAGACGTTCTTGTTGGTCCAGTCCATCTCGGAGACGTGCACCAGGCCTTCGATACCCGGCTCGATCTCCACGAAGGCGCCGTAGTCGGCGATGTTGGTGACCTTGCCAAAGAGACGCGTGCTCTGCGGATAGCGGCGGGACACGCCATGCCAGGGGTCGTCGCCCAGTTGCTTGATGCCCAGCGAGACGCGGTTCTTCTCGGCGTCGAACTTCAGCACCTTGGCCGTGAGTTCCTGTCCGACGGTGACCACCTCGCTCGGGTGGCGCACGCGGCGCCAGGCCATGTCGGTGATGTGCAGAAGGCCGTCGATACCGCCGAGGTCGACGAAGGCGCCGTACTCGGTGATGTTCTTGACCACGCCATGGACGATCGCGCCTTCGTGCAGCGTCTCCATCAGCTTGGCGCGCTCTTCGCCCATCGAAGCCTCGACGACGGCGCGGCGCGACAACACGACGTTGTTGCGCTTGCGGTCGAGCTTGATGACCTTGAAGTCCATCGTCTTGCCCTCGTACGGGCTCATGTCCTTGACCGGACGCGTGTCGAGCAGCGAGCCAGGCAGGAAGGCGCGGATGCCGTTCACGAG
>DATDES010000149.1:0-14134 GCA_036522975.1 Burkholderiaceae bacterium
GGCGTCGGCCGCCAGCGTGAACTGCGAAACGATCAGCAGGCCCCCGGCCACGTTCTGCACACTCAGGTTCATCTTGCCAGCTGCGTCGGCAAAGATGCGCAACTTCAGCAGCTTGGCGACCAGCTTCGCGGCGCTGGCTCCGTCGTCCTGCGGTTCGGCGCAGACGAAGACCAGCAGGCCCTGGCCGATGGCGCCGACAACGGCGCCGGCCACTTCGACATGGGCCTGCCGCACCCGTTGCACCAGGGCGATCAGATCAAGTCCTCCACGTCGCCCGAATGGGTCTCGACATCCATCGGCAGCAACTGGATCGTCGCCCGCAGGCCCGGCACCTCGCTCATCAGGGCCTGCTCGACCGAAGCGCGCAAGGCTGCGGCGCGTTGCAGTGACCAGCTGGGCGGCATGTGCATGTGGAGGTCGACGAAGCGGCGCTGGCCGGCGCGCCGGGTACTGACATGATCGAAGCGCAAGGTCGTCGGGTGGGCAAATCCGGCCAGCACCTGGTTGATCTGCTCGACCACTTCGGGCTCCACCGCGCGGTCCATCAGGCCATCGGCCGAGCGGCGCACCAGCGAGAAGCCCTCGCGCGCGACGTTGCCCGCGACGCCGATCGCGATCAAGGGGTCGAGCCAGAGCCAGCCCGTCGCAGCGACGGCCAGCAGGCCCAGCACAACGCCGACCGAAGTCCAGACGTCGGTGAACAGGTGGCGGGCGTCGCCCTCGAGCGCCATGGAACGATGCTCGCGCGCTTTCCTTAGCATGCCCCAGGCCAGCGCGCCGTTCATCGCCGTGCTGATGGCCGACAGCATCAGCCCCAGACCGAGGCTGCCCAAAGGCTGGGGCACCAGCAGGCGTTGCACCGCGGCCCAGACGATGGCCAAGGCGGCGATGAAGATCAGCACGCCTTCGAAGCCGCTCGAGAAGTACTCGGCCTTGTGGTGGCCGAAGGGGTGGTCTTCGTCGGGCGGTCGGGCAGCGATCGTGACCATCGCCAGCGCGAACATCGCACCCGCCAGATTGACCAGCGACTCCAATGCGTCCGACAACAGCCCGACCGAATCGGTCAACCACCAAGCGCCCGTCTTCAGCGCGATGGTGGCCACCGCCACCGCGATCGAGAGCTTCAGGTAAGTGCTTACTCGCAAGCGATCAAGAAAGAGTCACGCGGGCAAACTTGCGCTTGCCGACCTGCACCACGTAGCGACCAGCCCCGACTTTCAAGGCCCGATCGCTGACCGTCGTGCCATCGATGCGAACGCCGCCCTGCTCGACCAGGCGCAGGGCCTCGCTCGCCGATGGTGCCAGGCCGGCCTGCTTCAGCAGCGCGCCAATGGCCAGCGGCGCGCCCGCCAAGGCAACGTCGACGATGTCGTCGGGCACGCCGCCACGCGCGCGATTCATGAAGTCCTGTTCCGCCGCGTCGGCGGCTGCGGCACTGTGGAAGCGAGCGGTGATCTCCTTGGCCAGCATCACCTTGGCGTCCTTCGGGTTGCGCCCGGCTTGGACCTCGCGCTTCAGCGCCGCCAGTTCCGGCTCGGGCTGGAATGACAGCAGCGTGAAGTACTTCCACATCAAGTCGTCGCTGATCGACAGCAGCTTGGCGAACATCGTGTTGGGCGGCTCGGTGATGGCGACGTAGTTGTTCTTCGACTTCGACATCTTCTCAACGCCGTCCAGACCTTCGAGCAAGGGCATGGTCAGGATGCACTGCGGATCCTGGCCCGACTCGCTCTGCAAGTGTCGGCCCATCAGCAGATTGAACTTCTGATCGGTGCCGCCGAGTTCGAGGTCGCTCTTCAGGGCCACCGAGTCGTAGCCCTGCATCAGCGGGTAGAGGAATTCGTGCACGCTGATCGGCGTTCCGGCCGCAAAGCGCTTTGCGAAGTCGTCGCGCTCCATCATCCGCGCGACGGTGTACTTGGCAGCGAGTTGGATCATGCCGCGGGCGCCGAGCGGGTCGCTCCACTCGGAGTTGTAGCGCATCTCGGTGCGCTCGGGATCGAGCACCAGACTGGCCTGCTTGAAGTAGGTTTGGGCATTGGCCTCGATCTGCTCTCGCGTCAGCGGCGGGCGCGTGGCGTTGCGCCCCGAGGGGTCGCCGATCATCGAAGTGAAGTCGCCGATCAAGAAAATGACCGTGTGCCCAAGATCCTGCAACTGGCGCATCTTGTTCAGAACGACCGTGTGGCCGATGTGCAGGTCGGGGGCGGTCGGGTCCAGGCCGAGCTTGATGCGCAGCGGTTGCCCGCGGGCTTCCGAGCGCGCCAGCTTGGCCAGCCATTCGGCCTCGGGCAGCAACTCGTCGCAGCCGCGTAGGCTGACCGCCATGGCAGCTCGCACCGCATCGGTGATGGGGTAGGCCGAGGGCAAGGCCGCGTTTGTCACAGTTTCTGACATGGTGTTCAGCGAGAGCGGGGGTTTTTCACAGCTGCGACAATGGTGTCGGTGTTTATACTGCGTTGCAGCCGAACAACGGCCGCCGCTTCAGCACCGCAATCGCGCCCGCAAACCGCCGATCTTATGTCGGGCGGGCACCGACAGACCATCACCCGAGGCAGCCGACCTGTGCCGTCTGACGGGGTGAGCGCTCAGAACAGTTCCGTGACACCGCTTGAATCTCTGGCGCAAGCCATCACCGGAGCGAGAGACCTTGCCGCCGTTCACCGGCGCGGCCTCACCGCGACCAGTGTGGCCTTGCTCGCCGGCTGCGCGGCAGCCGCTTTCGCCATCGCCCCGCTGGCCCCTGACGCCTCGACCTTGCCGCAACGCGTGCTCGTCGAAGCGTCACAACCCGAGGCCATCGCACCACAACTCGAAGCGCTGGCGGCCCACGAGTTCGACCTCAATCGTTCAGACACCATCCGCCCCGGCGACACCGCGGGTACTTTGCTCGAGCGCCTGGGCGTGGCCGACGCGTCGGCGGTCGCATTCCTGCGCGGCGACCCCAGTGCCCGACGCCTGTTCGAGGGGCGCAGCGGGCGCCTTGTCCAGGTGCGTGCTGGCGAAGATGGTCGTTTGAAGAGCCTGGTGGCGCGCTCGCCCGCGCCGCGCGCCGAACAGGTGGCGAGTCATTTCACCCGTCTCTCGGTCACGCGCGACGCCCGCGGGGAGTGGCAGGCCATCGATGAGACCCTCCCCCTGCAGTCGCAAGCACGGCTGGCCAGCGGCACGATCCGCAGTTCGCTGTTCGCGGCCAGCGAAGAAGCCCGCATCCCGGACGCAGTCGCGATCCAGATGGCCGAGATCTTCGCGGCCGACATCGACATGCACCGCGAATTGCGTCGCGGCGATACCTTCAGCGTGGTCTACGAAGAACTCAGTGCCGACGGAGAGCCCTGGCCCTGGACCCAGGGCGCCGGCCGTGTGCTCGCAGCCGAGTTTGTCAATGCCGGCAAGACCCATCACGCCGTCTGGTACCGCGACGACGGCGGCCGCGGCAACTACTTCGACCTGAGCGGCCTGAGCAAGAAGCGCGCGTTCCTGGCCAGCCCGCTGGAGTTCTCGCGCGTCACGTCGGGGTTCGCGATGCGATTCCACCCGATCCAGCAGACGTGGCGACGGCACCTGGGCGTCGATTACGCCGCCCCGATCGGCACGCCCGTGCGTACGATCGCCGATGGCACGGTCGATTTCGCCGGCTGGCAGAACGGCTACGGGAACGTCGTGAGCGTCCGGCATGGCAACGAACGAACGACCCTGTATGCCCACATGTCGCGCATCGACGTGAAGAAGGGCCAGCGGGTCGAGCAGGGGCAGCACGTCGGTGCCGTGGGGTCCACGGGATGGTCCACGGGGCCGCACCTGCACCTCGAGTTCCGCGTCAACGGCGTTCACCAGGATCCCCTGCGTGTCGCCAAGGCCAGCGAGGCAATTGCGCTCGCGCCCGCCTCCAAGGCCGAGTTCGGCGTCGTTGCGCAGACGATGCAGACCCAGCTCGACGTTGCCGAGACACTCCTCGGCGCACGCGGTCGCGGCGAATAAGCCACTTCTGCCGCGCATGGCGCTGTACGTGGGCCTGATGTCAGGCACGTCGCTCGATGGCGTCGATGGGGTGCTGGTCGACTTTGGTTCGGTCGCGGGGCCCCCGGTCACCGTCCGGGCCCATCGGCACACACCGTTGGAGGCCGCGCTGCGCGCCGAACTCATGGCGCTCAACGCGCCGGGCGCCGACGAGTTACAGCGCAGCGAACTGGCGGCCAATGCCGTGGCGCGCAGCTATGCCGACGTGGTGCAATCGCTGCTGAGTGGCAGCGCAACCGCCGCGCACGAAGTGCGCGCGATCGGCGCCCATGGCCAGACCGTGCGTCATCGCCCCGGCGAATTCGATGGCACCGGCTTCACGGTGCAATTGCTGAATGGTGCGCTGCTGGCAGAGTCGTGCGGCATCGATGTCGTTTGCGACCTGCGGCGACGGGACCTGGCAGCCGGGGGTCAAGGGGCACCGTTGGCGCCCGGCCTGCACGCGGCGCTGTTTTCGGCGCCTACCGAGTCGCGCGCCGTGCTGAACTTGGGCGGGATTGCCAACCTCACCCTGCTTGACGCCAGCGGCCACGTGCTCGGCTTCGACTGCGGTCCGGCCAATGCCCTGCTGGACGGTTGGTGCCAGCGGCACCGCGGTCAGCCGTACGATGAAGGCGGCCGCTGGGCCGCGAGCGGCCGCGTTGTCGAGTCCTTGCTGTCGGCGCTGCTGGCCGAACCCTACTTCGACCTGCCTCCGCCCAAGAGCACAGGCCGGGACCTGTTCCACCTCGGCTGGCTTGACCGGCAGCTCGCGCACCATGCGCGCGGCGCAACCGCCGCCGATGTCCAGGCCACGCTGGCGGCACTGTCCGTGCGCAGCATCGCGCGCGACATCGAGCGCCAAGCCAAGAACACGTCCCTGCTGCTGGTCTGCGGGGGCGGTGCCTGCAATGACCATCTGATGCAAGGCTTGGCGGCACAGCTGCCGTCGTTGCGAGTGACCACGACCGCCGAGTTCGGCTTGCCGATCGATCAGGTCGAAGCGGTGGCCTTTGCCTGGCTTGCGCAGCGTTTCGTCGAGCGCTTGCCGGGGAACATCGTCACCGTGACCGGCGCGCTCCGTGAGCGCGTGCTCGGTGCGCTTCACCCGGCTTGAGACAAGAGAAAGCCGCCTCGCGGGCGGCTTCGTTCGGGGGCGAAAGGCTCAGGCCGAGAAGCTCGAGCCGCAACCGCACGTGGATGTCGCGTTCGGGTTCTTGATCACGAACTGGGCTCCCTGCAGGTCTTCCTTGTAGTCGATCTCGGCGCCCATCAGGTACTGCAGGCTCATCGCATCGATCAACAACGTGACACCGTTCTTGGTCATTGGCGTGTCGTCTTCGTTGACGACTTCATCGAAGGTGAAGCCGTACTGAAAGCCGGAGCACCCCCCGCCCTGCACGAAAACGCGCAACTTCAGCTCGGGGTTGCCCTCTTCCTCGACCAGTTGTTTGACCTTGTCGGCCGCGCTGTCTGTGAAAACCAGCGGCACGGGCATCGATTCAGTATCGGCAGCCAGGGGTTGGGCGATCGCATTCATGGTCAATTTCCTCGGTGTTTGATCAGAGTCGGCTCGACGCTGCAAGTTTCAAGGCCGGCCGCTCGTCGGCAGTTTTCAAGGAGCGCAACTCACCGTCGATGGTGGCGCCCTGATGCATCTCGAGCCTCTCATAGCGCACGTCGCCGGTGATGCGGGCCTTGGGCTGAAGTTCGAGCAACTGGTCGGACTGAACCGGGCCGACGACCCACCCGTTGATGATCACATGGCCGGCGTTGACCTTGCCATTGACCCGGGCTTTCTCGCTGATGACCAGGATGTTGGGGCCATCGCCCACCGCCACGATGTCGCCGTGCACTTCGCCGTCGATGCGCAGTCCGTCACTGAAACGGACCTCGCCGTGCAATACGGTGCCCTCGCCGATCAGACTACGGATTGGTGGCTGCTTCTTGTTCAAGGCCCACATGCTGCGATTCCTTTCAGAGCTTCACGGTCTGGGTCGCGCGTACAGCGCCATGATTGTCGAGCACCCGAACCTGAAGTGTTTTTACCACGGCCCCCTCGGGATGGTCGAGGTGACCTTCCACGCGCGCGTACTGCCGCAGTGAAATAGGTTGCGGTCCAGCAGGCAATCCGAATGTCCAAGGCTTGCCGTCAAGGATGCCCGTCGCCTGCAGTTCGTATCGTCCCTTGAACTCCGTGGGTAGCTTGCCGCTTTGCATGAGCAGCATCTGATACCGTAACTGACCGGGCTGCACCTGCTCTGCCTGCAAGGCTCGCACCGCCAATCCTTCACCGGCCGTGGGCAGAAGTCGCTCGAAGAAGCCGAGATCGCCCTTCAAGGCCAACACCTCGGCCTCGGCTTGCCGCAACTGCTGCATCAGCTTGTCTTGCGTGGCGCGCTCGGTCTTGAGCAGGCTGTCGGCGGTGTTGGCGATCGACTGGGCACGCTCGCGCTCGTCACGCAGGCGCTGAACCTCGGTGCGCAACTGCGCCAGCTCCTCCTTCGCGCCCCGCTCGAGGCCGGCGATGTCCTTGCCGAACTCGAAAGCCCAGAGCGCCAGAGCCGCCGAGAACCCGAAAGCCAGGGCCAGGACAGCCCAGCGCACCGGCCACGGCAGATGGCTGCGGACGATCATGCGCGGCGCGCTGATCGACATCCGGCGGCGAAACAATTTCCAACGCATTGCGGGTTCCGAAAACAAACGAGGCCGCAGGGTTGCGGCCTCGAGCGCTTGCAGCGTGTGGGGAAACGTTCAGCGCTTGCTGAACTGCTTGCGGCGGCGCGCGCCGTGTAGGCCAACCTTCTTGCGTTCGACCTCGCGCGCATCGCGGGTCACGAAGCCGGCCTGACTCAGGCTCGGCTTCAAGGCCGCGTCATAGTCGATCAGCGCGCGGGTGATGCCGTGGCGCACCGCCCCGGCCTGGCCCGATTCGCCACCGCCTTCGACGTTGACTTTGATGTCGAAGGCTTCGCCATTGTTCGTCAGCAGCAGCGGCTGCTTGACGATCATGATCGAGGTCTGGCGACCGAAGTACTCGCCCACGGCCTTGCCGTTGACCACAATCTGGCCAGTGCCCTTCTTGATGAACACGCGGGCCACCGACGACTTGCGGCGGCCGGTTCCGTAATTCCAATTGCCGATCATCACCGCTCCTTAGATTTCCAGCGCCTTGGGCTGCTGTGCGGCGTGCGGATGCGTGGCACCGGCATACACCTTCAGCTTCTTCACCATCGCGTAACCGAGCGGGCCCTTGGGCAGCATGCCCTTGACCGCCTTTTCCAAGGCGCGCCCCGGATGCTTGGCTTGCATGTCCTTGAACTTGGTGGCGTAGATGCCGCCCGGGTAGCCCGAGTGGCGGTAGTACACCTTGTCGTTGGCTTTGTTGCCAGTGACACGCAGCTTCTCTGCGTTGACGATGACGATGAAGTCACCGGTATCGACGTGAGGCGTGTAGATGGCCTTGTGCTTGCCGCGCAAACGGAGTGCCACTTCGCTGGCAACACGTCCGAGCACCTTGTCGGTGGCGTCAATCACAAACCATTCATGCTTCACCTCGGCCGGCTTGGCGCTGAAGGTCTTCATGAGGGTCTTTCGGTTGTTGGTCGTGCCGGCACAAAGCCAGCGCGACCGGATCGCGGCTGTCATGCTCCGCACTCGCCACCTTCGGTACCGCTTCTAGCAAACTGCGGCCTCTCGGGCGGTATCGCCGTGCACTAAGAGGTGCAGGCAACGTCAACCACGGCGCTCCCCGCCGCTGACGGGAAAGCCAGTGAGTATAGCCGAATGCTCAGTGGCTCGCATCCATAGGCGGAACGCCCACTCCAGGTTGGACTGCGCTCCTCAGCGGACTCCGCTAGGATAAGGGATAACCCTAGGCCCTAATTGGTTCTGCCTGGGCGTTTCGCAACTGGAGATCACGATGAGTTTTGCAGGTGACAGCATGAGAGCCGATGGCGGCGGTGATCGCCACGAAAGCCCAATGTCGGGCGACTCATCTGTGCAATCCGTGCGTCCTTTCCACTGGGTTCCGATTCGCTCGCTGTCGGAGCGGCATCGACCCCGGATCCTGGCCCATCTGCTGGCACTGCCCCTGAACGACCGCTACTTCCGCTTCGGCTACACCGCCTCGGACGCTCAGCTCTCGCACTACACCGATCTGATCGATTTCTCGCGGGACGAGGTGTTCGGCATCTTCAATCGCCGCCTTGAGTTGCTGGCGATGGCGCACCTGGCGACGCTGCCATCGGGCATCACCGGGCCAGTGGCAGAGGCCGAATTCGGTGTGTCGGTGCTGCCCAAGGCCCGCGGGCGTGGCTACGGCAACCGGCTCTTCGATCACGCAGTGCTCCATGCCCGCAACCGCCGGGTGGAGACGCTGGTGATCCATGCCCTCAGCGAGAACACCGCGATGCTGCGCATCGTGCGCAATGCGGGCGCCACCGTCGAACGCGATGGCGGCGACTCGCAGGCGCGCCTGCGTCTCCCGCGCGATGACCTGCTATCGCACGTGGACGAGATAGTTGAGACACAGGCCGCCGAACTGAACTACCGCTTCAAAGTGCAGGCACGGCATGTGGACGGCTTGCTCGCTGCCATCGATGAGGTCAAGAATCGCCTCATGCGCTCGGGCGGCGTCGCCACCGAGTAATCGGTCACGAAAACCGAACCCCGGGTCCGGGGATCAGCGTCCGGACAGCAACGGTTAACATTCCGCAATTGCAACCAAATGTCGTCTGTGGCGGTGTTGGCCCAGGCTGCGTTCAAACTGACCCGTCATGGAACCCTTGCTGCCGTGGATCATCGCACTCGTCGTGCTGCTGGTAGCGCTGATTGGCGCCGTGACCTGGCGCCTGACGCGCGAGCGCAAGCCACGGGTCATGCCTTTGCCGACCGAGTGGTCCCTCGCGCCGCGGCCGGTGTTCTCGACAGACGAGCGTCGGGTCTATCGACAGCTGCGCGAAGCCCTGCCTCACCATATCGTCCTCTCCAAGCTGCCCCTGGTGCGGTTCTGCCAGCCGAACGATCCCCAAGAGGTTCGCTATTGGTACGAACTGCTGGGCTCGATTCACGTCACCTTCGCCATTTGCAGCGCCAACGGTCGCGTGCTCGCGGCCATCGATCTGGACACTGACCGCGGCAACTCGCGTCGCGTACTGCAGATCAAGCAGTCCGTGCTCGGTGCTTGCCGCGTGCGGTACCTGCGCTGCCCGGTCGACCACCTGCCTTCAGTGGCCGAGTTGCAATTGCTCGTGCCGCAAAGCGCGGCTTCGTCTCGAGGGCCACAACCTGCGCCGAGCCGCCCGCGTTCGCGCGACGATGGGGCGCGCGAAGGGACTTCGCGCCGCCGCGACCGCAATGCGTTGTGGCAGGACTCAAGTTTCTTCCAGGACTCGTTCTTCGCGCCCGACAACCGACTCGATGCCAGCCTGACCGGCGAGTTCCCGTCGCCGCGCCAGGACGGGGGCGCGTCATCCGTCTACGGCGACAATGCGCCGGACGACTTGTCCGGGGTGGTGGTAGAACCCGAGGCACGGTACCCCAGTACCGGCACCCACCACTGAGACGCGCAGTCGCTGGCGCGCTTAGGATGCGCGCATGACTGCCTCGGCGACGTCGGCCAGCGCGCCGGCAAGTTATGCCAATCTCGACCCCGACCGCGTCCTGCGCACACTGGACGCGGTGGGGCTGCGCGGCGACGGTCGTCTGCTGCAACTCAACTCGTACGAGAACCGCGTCTTCCAGGTGTTTCTGGAGGACGGTGATGTCGTCGTGGCCAAGTTCTACCGGCCTGCGCGCTGGAGCGACGCGCAGATCCTCGAGGAACACGCTTTCGCCCAAGAACTCGCCGCCGACGACGTACCCGCTATCGCACCGCGCGTGCTGGCGGCAGGCGAGGACATCGAGCTGCTCGGTGATCCACCGACGTTGGCCCGACGGCGCGATGGCTCCGACATCCACCGTGTGGCGGTCAGCGACCGCCATGCAGGCCGGGCCCCTGAACTCGAGGACCCGATGGTGCTCCGATGGTTGGGCCGCTTTCTGGCACGCCTGCACACCGTCGGCGCGCGCAAGCCGTTCAGCCACCGGCGCACGCTCGACCCGGCGACCTTTGGCCATGCGGCCAGGTGGCGCCTGCTCGACGGCGGATTCGTGCCCGATACAGAACGACCGGGTTGGACCCGCTGGTGCGACGCTGCGTTGGCCGCGATCGACCACGCCTTCGACCTGCATGCCGGTGTCGCGCGGCTGCGTCTGCATGGCGACTTTCATCCCGGCAACGTGATGTGGCGCGATGCCGGCCCTCACGTGGTCGACCTCGACGACGCTTCCAATGGCCCGGCCGTTCAGGACTTGTGGATGCTCTTGTCGGGCGACGCGACAACGATGCGGCAACAACTCGCCCACGTGCTCGAAGGCTACAGCGTCGTGCGCCCCTTCGACCTCCGCGAACTGGCCTTGATCGAGCCGCTGCGCACATTGCGCATGATCCACCACAGCGCCTGGATCGCCGAGCGTTGGACCGACCCCGCCTTTCCCGCGGCGTTCCCGTGGTTCGGCGGTGCCGCCTACTGGTCGCAGCAGGCGACGCAGTTGCGCGAGCAGGTCGAAGCGATGGACGAGCCACCGCTGCTCGCGTAGTCGTCAGGCGGTCAGCAGGCGCGTCACGCGTTGCACATGCTCGGCGGGGTTGTCGAGTTGCCCGCCCTCGGCCAGCCAGGCCTGATCGAACAGCAGATGCGCCAGATCGTCGAAGTGCGCCTCGTCGGTTTCGATGCGCTTCACCAGCGCGTGCTCGGCATTGACCTCGAGAATCGGCAGTGCCTTGGGTGCCTGCTGCCCGGCCTGCTTCAGCAGGCGCGCGAGGTGCGCGCTCATGTCGCCTTCCTCGACGACGATGCAGGCCGGTGAATCGACCAGGCGCGTCGTCACGCGCACGTCCTTGGCGCGATCCTTCAATGCGGCCTTGAGCTTTTCCTGCACCGGCGCGAAGGCGCTGGCCGCGGCTTCGGCTTCCTTTTTCTCGGCCTCATCCTGCAGCTTGCCCAGGTCGACGCTGCCCTTGGCGACGCTCTGCAGCGGATGGCCTTCGAACTCGTACAGGTGCGACAGCATCCATTCGTCGACGCGGTCGGTCAACAGCAGCACCTCGATCCCCTTCTTGCGGAAGATCTCGAGCTGCGGGCTGGCCTTGGCTGCTGCAAGCGTGTCGGCGGTGATGTAGTAGATCGGCTCCTGGCCTTCCTTTAGGCGCGCCACATAGTCGGCGAGGGACACGCCTTCGTCAGCCTTCGTGGAGGCGAAGCGCAGCAGCTTGGCCAGGCGTTCCTGGTTCGTATGGTCTTCGCCCATGCCTTCCTTCATAACCGGACCGAAGTCCTTCCAGAAGTCGGCGTACTTGTCCTTCTGGTTCTCGGCCAGGTCCTCCAGCATCGACAGCACGCGCTTGGTCGAACCTTCGCGAATCGCCTTCACGTCGCGGCTCTCCTGCAGCAGCTCGCGGCTGACATTGAGCGGCAGATCGGCCGAATCGATCACGCCCTTGACGAAGCGCAGGTAGACGGGCATCAGCGCCTCGGCGTCGTCCATGATGAAGACGCGCTTCACATACAGCTTGACGCCGCCGCGCTTGTCTCGATTCCACAGGTCGAAGGGCGCCTTCGCGGGGATATAAAGCAACTGGGTGTATTCGGTGCGCCCCTCGACGCGGTTGTGGGTGTAGGCCAAGGGTGCATCGCTGTCGAAGGAGATCTGCTTGTAGAACTCCTGGTACTGCGCATCGGTGATGTCGCTCTTGGCGCGGCTCCACAACGCCGCGGCCTTGTTGACCGTCTCCCACTCGTCCTTCAGCACCGTCTCGGCCTTCTCGGCGATCCACTCTTCCTTCTTCATCAGGATCGGCAGCGAGATGTGGTCGGAGTACTTGCTGATGATCGACTTCAGCTTCCAGGTCTTCAGGAACTCGTCCTCGCCCTCGCGCAGGTGCAGGGTCACGTCGGTGCCACGCTCGGAGCGGGTGATCGTCTCGACCTCGAACTGGCCGCTGCCGTCGCTGCTCCAACGAACGCCCTCTTCGGCCTTCAAGCCGGCTCGGCGCGACTCGACCGTGATGCGGTCGGCGACGATGAAGCCCGAATAGAAACCGACGCCGAACTGGCCGATCAGGTTGGCGTCCTTCTTCTGGTCGCCTTCGAGCCTTGCCATGAACTCGCGCGTCCCGCTCTTGGCGATCGTGCCCAGGTGCGCCACCGCCTCCTCGGCGCTCATGCCGATGCCGTTGTCGCGGATGGTCACGGTGCGGGCTGCGGCGTCGAAGCTGACATGCACCTTCAGCTCCGGCGCGTCTTCGTACAGCGCGGCATTGTCGAGAGCCTCGAAACGCAGCTTGTCGCAGGCGTCGGAGGCGTTAGAGACCAGCTCGCGCAGGAAGATCTCCTTGTTCGAGTAAAGCGAGTGCGTCACCAGGTGCAGGATCTGCTGCACTTCGGCCTGGAAAGCGAGGGTCTGTTTTTGGCTCATGCTTTGAAAGGGAAAAGAAGTCGATCGCGCGCCGAAGATGGGGGCGCTCGACGCGCTGTCAAGGGGCAACGGGAATCATCGGTAGCGGTCCAACGTCAGGCCCGCCATGTCGATCGCCGGCTTGCGCCCGCCAACCAGGTCGGCGATGACCCGTGCCGTCCCCGCGGCCATCGTCCAGCCCAGGGTGCCGTGACCGGTGGCAAGGTACAAGTTCGGCAGCTCGGTGCCACCGAGCACCGGCGTGCCGTCGGGCGTCATCGGCCGCAGGCCACACCAGAACTCGGCACGGTCGAGGTCGCCACCATCGGGGAAAAGGTCGCCGACCACGTGCAGCAGGGTGCGCCGTCGCGCCTCGTGCAACTGCAGGTTGTAGCCGGCCAGTTCCGCCGTACCGCCGACCCGGATGCGGTCGCCCAGCCGGGTTACTGCTACCTTATGAGTCTCGTCCATCACGGTCGATTCCGGGGCGCCCGCGACGTCAGTGATCGGTAGCGTGATCGAGTAGCCTTTGACGGGATAGACCGGGATCTGAATGCCCAGCGGCGATACCAGCTTCGGCGAGTGGCTGCCCAGCGCAATTAGGTAGCTATCGGCCTGCAACCGACCCTGGTCGGTCACGATGCCGGTGATGCGCTTGCCGTCGGTCAGGAGCGACCTGACATGGACGCCAAAGCGCAGGATCGCCCCCCGCGCAGCGGCCATCGACGCGATGCGATTGGTGAACTTGAAACAGTCGCCAGTTTCATCGCCCGGCAGGCGCAGCCCGCCGACGAACTTGTCGCGCACCCGGGCCAGCGCCGGCTCGTGCTCTATGCAGCCGACGCGGCTGAGCAACTGGTACGGAACGCCATAGCGGTCCAAGATCGCCGTGTCCGCCGCCGTGCCGTCGAGCTGCTTCTGGGTGCGAAAGAGCTGCAACGTGCCCTGCATGCGCTCGTCGTAGGGAATGCCCGTCGCCGCGCGCAGTGCCACCAGGCAATCGCGGCTGTACTCGGCCAGGCGGACCATGCGGCTCTTGTTGAGCTCGTAGCGCGCGGCCGTGCAGTTGCGCAGCATCGCCAGAACCCAGCTCACCAGATGCCAATCGAAGTGCGGCCGGATGACCAGCGGACGGTGGTGCATCAGCAGCCACTTGACGGCCTTCAGCGGCACGCCCGGCCCGGCCCACGGGGCGGAATACCCGGGGGAGATCTCGCCAGCATTCGCAAAGCTGGTCTCCAGCGCGGGCCCGGGCTGCCGCTCGATCAGGGTCACCTGATGCCCGTCGCCGGCCAGTTCGTACGCGGCGGTCGCGCCGATCACGCCGCCGCCCAGGACCAACACCTTCATCGGCATGCCTCCGTGGCGTGCAGTGTACGAAGCCGCTGCACAATCACGCCATGATCGCCCCCGACCTGTTGCCCCGCCGCGAATTCAACGATCCCGACGCAGCCCTGGCCCATGCACGTGCGATCTATGACAACGGTGTGTCACACCTGCGCAAGCACTTGCAGGCCTTCCTCGACGGCAGCAATCCAGGCGAACGCGTGCGCGCCACCTATCCCTTCGTGCGCGTGCGGATCGACACGGTCGCCCGCGCCGATTCGCGTCTGAGCTATGGCTTTGCCGCGGGCCC
>DATDES010000150.1:0-10591 GCA_036522975.1 Burkholderiaceae bacterium
TGGCGGCGCCGAACGCAAGCCGGCGCGGCCCGTCGTGCTGCGCCGGACTCAAACGCCGGGACGCACCGGATAAGTCCGACAGGGGATCAGGAGAAAAATGATACGCTCTATCAACACCTTTTTGGCCGGCACTGCCCTGGCGGGTGCGTTGTTCGCCGGCACGGCGATGGCGCAGGAGGAAACGATCAAGGTCGGCATCCTCCACTCGCTGTCCGGCACGATGGCGATCTCGGAGACGACGCTGAAGGACGCCATGCTGATGCTGATCGAGGAGCAGAACGCCAAGGGCGGGCTCCTCGGCAAGAAGCTGGAGGCGGTGGTGGTCGACCCAGCATCGGACTGGCCACGCTTCGCCGAGCTGGCGCGCGAGCTGGTCGCCGGGCAGGGCGTCGACGTGGTATTCGGCTGCTGGACCAGCGTCAGCCGCAAGTCGGTGCTGCCGGTGTACGAGGAAATGAACGGTCTGCTGTTCTACCCGGTGCAGTACGAGGGTGAAGAGCTCAGCAAGAACGTGTTCTATACCGGTGCGGCGCCAAACCAGCAGGCCATTCCCGCGGTCGAGTACCTGATGAGCAAGGCCGGCGGCGGCGCCAAGCGCTGGGTGCTGCTGGGCACCGACTACGTCTACCCGCGCACGACCAACAAGATCCTGCGCGCCTTCCTGCACAGCAAGGGCGTGAAGGACGAGGACATCGACGAGAAGTACACCCCGTTCGGCCACAGCGACTACCAGACCATCGTTGCCGACATCAAGAAGTTCGCCGCCGGCGGCAAGACCGCAGTGGTGTCGACGATCAACGGCGACTCGAACGTGCCCTTCTACAAGGAGCTCGGCAATGCCGGCCTGAAGGCCAAGGACGTGCCGGTCGTGGCCTTCTCGGTCGGTGAAGAAGAGTTGCGCGGCGTCGACACCAAGCCGCTGGTGGGCCACCTCGCCGCGTGGAACTACTTCCAGTCGATCAAGGCCCCGGCGAACACCGAGTTCATCAAAAAGTGGAGCGACTACGCCAAGGCCAAGGGCATCGCCGGCCACAAGGACAAGGCGCTGACCAACGACCCGATGGAAGCCACCTACATCGGCTTCCAGATGTGGGTCGCGGCGGTCAAGAAGGCCGGCACCACGGACACCGACAAGGTGATCGCTGCGATGGCCGGCCAGACCTACACCGCACCCAGCGGCATCACCTCGAAGATGGACGAGAAGAATCACCACTTGCACAAGAGCGTGTTCATCGGCGAGATCAAGGCCGACGGCCAGTTCAACGTGGTCTGGAAGACGCCGGGTCCGGTCAAGGCCCAGCCCTGGAGCCCGTTCATCCCCGAGAACAAGGGGAAGAAGGACGAGCCGGTGGTGATGGCGGCCAAGAAGTAGTCAGGCGCCTGGCCTGACCCTGCCGCCAGGGCGCAGCGCGCCCTGGCCTCTCGCGGCCCCTGAAAACGGGGCCGCGTTCTTAAGGCCCCGTCCTTTGCCCATGCTCGCCCCACGAATCCTGTTGCGCTGCCTGCTGAGCTTGCTGGCCCTGGCCCTGCCGGTTGCCCCGGCGATGGCCCTGACGCCGCAACAGGCGCGTGCCTTGGTGGCCGGCGAGGCCGAGACGCGCATCGCGGCATTGAATTCGGTGCTGGCGGAGGCCGACGAGAAGACCATCGCGCTGATCCAGGCCATCGCCGACGACGCGGTCAAGTTCACCGAGACCGCCGTCTTCGTCATGAAGGATGGCAAGGGCCATGACCCGGTCAGCGGCGCCGAATTGGCCGTGCCCGAGGCGGCCGAGGACGTCATCAACAACAACCAGATGCGCGGCGAACTCGATGCCGCGCTGGCGACGATCAAGCTGTTTTCACCCGACGTCGCGGTGCGCAGCGCCGCGGTGAAGACCCTCCAGGGCGAAGTCGACGAGGCCCGCCTGCCGCTGATCGAAAAGGCGATCGCCGCCGAGACCGTGCCGGCCCTGCGGCAGGCCCTGGGCAGCGTGCGCTTTGCCATGCTGCTGGCCAGCGCCGACAAGGCCAAGCGCCTGGAGGCGGCTACCGCGCTGGGCGCCAGTGGCACGCCCGCCACCAAGACCCTGCTGATCGAACGCCTGAAGGACGAGCCCGAGGCCGATGTCAAGGCGGCCATCGGGGTGGCCTTGAAGGCGATCGAAGGCCGCCTGGCATGGGGCGAGCGCCTGGGCGTGGTCTTCACCGGCATCAGCCTCGGCTCGATCCTGCTGCTGGTCGCGCTCGGTCTGGCCATCACCTACGGCCTGATGGGCGTCATCAACATGGCGCACGGTGAGCTGATGATGATCGGTGCCTACGCCACCTACGTGATCCAGAACCTCTTCCGCGCCTATCTGCCCGGACTGTTCGACGCCTACGTGCTGGTGGCGATTCCGGTGTCGTTCCTGACCGCGGCGCTGGTCGGCGCGGCACTCGAGCGCAGCGTCATCCGCTGGCTCTACGGCCGGCCGCTCGAAACCCTGCTCGCGACCTGGGGCATCAGCCTGATGCTGCAGCAGGCGGTGCGCTCGCTCTTCGGTGCGCAGAACGTGCCGGTCGAGAACCCGAACTGGCTGTCGGGCGGCGTCGACGTGATGAGCAACCTGACCCTGCCTTTCAACCGCATCGCGATCGTCGCTTTTGCGGTCCTGGTCCTGGTCGGCGTCTGGGCCCTGATCACACGGACCCGCTTGGGCCTGTTCGTGCGCGGTGTGACACAGAACCGCAAGATGGCGGCCTGCATGGGCGTCAACACGGCGCGCATCGACACCTATGCCTTCGCCCTCGGTTCGGGCATCGCAGGGCTGGCGGGCTGTGCGTTGTCGCAGGTCGGCAATGTCGGGCCCGACCTGGGTCAGGGCTACATCGTCGACTCCTTCATGGTCGTCGTGCTCGGCGGTGTCGGCCAGCTGGCCGGTACCGTTTACGCCGCGCTCGGCCTGGGTGTGCTGAACAAGTTGCTCGAAGGCTGGCAGGGCGCGGTTCTGGCCAAGATCATGGTCTTGGTCTTCATCGTCATCTTCATCCAGAAGCGGCCGCAGGGGATCTTTGCGCTCAAGGGCCGGAGCGCAGAAGCATGAAGACCATGCTGGGCGTGCGCGGCTGGACGGGCGTGCTGGTCGCGACGATCGTCATCGCGGCTGTCGTGCCGCTGCTCAATCTCACCGTGCCCGCGGGCAGCGCTCTGCACCTGAGCGACTTCTACGTCAGCCTGCTCGGCAAGATCCTGTGCTACGCGATCTGTGCGCTGGCGATGGATCTTATCTGGGGCTATACGGGCATCCTGTCGCTCGGCCATGGCCTCTTCTTTGCGCTCGGCGGCTACGGCATGGGCATGTACCTCATGCGCCAGATTGGCAGCGACGGCCAGTACCGCATGCCCATGCCCGACTTCATGGTCTTCCTGAACTGGAAGGAATTCCCCTGGCACTGGGCGCTCAGCGACAGCTTCGTCGCGCAGATGCTGCTGGTGGTGCTGGTGCCCGGCCTGCTGGCCTTCGTGTTCGGCTACTTCGCCTTCCGCTCGCGCATCAAGGGTGTGTACTTCTCGATCATCACCCAGGCCCTGACCTTCGCCGCGATGCTGCTGTTCTTCCGCAACGAGACCGGTTTTGGCGGCAACAACGGCTTCACCGATTTCAAGCGCATCCTCGGCGTGCCGATCACGCAGGACCTGCGCGTGCTGCTGTGCGTGCTGAGCGGCCTCACCCTGATCGCCTTCTTCCTGATGGCGCGCGCCATCGTGCACAGCAAGTACGGCCGCGTGCTGCAGGCGATCCGCGATGCCGAGACCCGGGTCATGTTCACCGGCTACGACCCGGTGGCGTACAAGTTGTCGATCTGGACATTGAGCGCGGTGATGTGCGCGATCGCCGGCGCGCTCTACGTGCCACAGGTGGGCATCATCAATCCCGGCGAGATGAGCCCGGCTGCCAGCATCGAGATGGCGATCTGGGCCGCCGTGGGCGGCCGCGCGACCCTGATCGGCCCGATCGTCGGCGCCTTCTTCGTCAACGGCGCGAAGAGTTGGTTCACGGTCGCCTTTCCCGAATACTGGCTCTACTTCCTGGGGGCGCTGTTCATCGCGGTGACCCTCTTCCTGCCGAACGGGATCATCGGCTTGCTGAGGAAGAAGGCATGACGCCCGACCTGATGGAAGCCGGCGCGGCGATCCGCGCCGCGCATGCGGAGAAGGTGGCGCCAGGCCAGGCCCGCTTCGTTGCCGCCGAGCCCTACTTCGGCCAGGGGGTGGCCCTGTACGTCGAGGACATCACGGTCAGCTTCGACGGCTTCAAGGCCCTGAACAAGCTCAACCTGACCATCAACGTCGGCGAGCTGCGCTGCATCATCGGCCCCAATGGCGCCGGCAAGACGACGATGATGGACTGCATCACGGGCAAGACCCGACCCGATTCGGGCAAGGTCTTCTTCGGCAGCAACATCGACCTGCTGCGCCTGAAGGAGCAGCAGGTGTCGCAGATCGGCGTCGGCCGCAAGTTCCAGAAGCCCACGGTCTACGAGCAGCTGAACGTCTTCGAGAACCTCGAACTGGCACTGAAGGCCGATCGCCGGGTGCGCGCGTCGCTGTTCTCGCGCCTGTCGGGCGCCCAGCTCGACCGCATCGGGGAGGTGCTGACCCTGATCCACTTGAAGGACGAGGCCCAGCGCACCGCCGGGCTGCTCAGCCACGGCCAGAAGCAGTGGCTCGAGATCGGCATGCTGCTGATGCAGGACCCCAAGCTGCTGCTGCTCGACGAACCGGTGGCCGGCATGACCGACGAGGAAACCGAGCGCACCGCGGAGCTGTTCCTGTCGCTGGAAGGCCAGCATTCGCTGGTCGTCGTCGAACACGACATGAAGTTCGTCGAGCAACTGACCGAAGGCCGCAAGAAAGTGACCGTGCTGCACGAGGGCAGCGTGCTCGCGGAGGGCCTGCTGGCCGATGTGCAGGCCAATGACAAGGTCGTCGAAGTCTATCTGGGCCGATGAAATGCTGAGCGTCGAAGGCCTCAACCAGTACTACGGCGGCAGCCACATCCTGCGCAACCTCGCCCTCGAGGCCCGTCTGGGTGAGGTGAGCGTGATCCTCGGCCGTAACGGCGTCGGCAAGACGACGCTGCTGAAGAGCCTGATGGGTGTCGTGCCGGTGAAGGCCGGCAAGATGATGCTCGACGGCAAGGACATCACCAAGGCCACGTCCTACGAGCGCGTGCGCGCTGGCATCGGCTACGTGCCACAGGGGCGCGAGATCTTCGGCCGCCTGACCGTGGAAGAGAACCTGCGCATGGGCCTGGCCATCAAGCCCGGCGGCACCGCAATCCCGACCGAGCTGTTCGATCTGTTTCCCGTGCTCAAGCAGATGCTGCAACGTCGCGGCGGCGACCTGTCGGGCGGTCAGCAACAGCAGCTCGCCATCGCGCGAGCCCTCGCCGCGGGCCCCAAGCTGCTGATGCTCGACGAGCCAACGGAAGGCATCCAACCCAGCATCATCAAGGACATCGGCCGCGTGATCCGCATGCTCGCCGATCGCAAGACGATGGCCATCGTGCTGGTCGAGCAGTACTACGACTTCGCCGCCGAGATCGCCGACCAGTACCTGGTGATGGAGCGCGGCGAGGTCGTCGCCCGCGGCCGCGGCCAGGACATGGAGCGCGACGGGGTACGGCAGAAGATGTCGATCTGAGCCTCGTCGTCGACGGCGGTAAAGTGCCGCGATGAGCCGCGCTCGCCTGATCGCCATCGACTGGGGAACTTCGAACCTGCGCGCCAGCCTGCTTGGCGACGGTGGGGCGTTGATCGCGACCCGGACTGCCGCGGGCGGTGTGATGGCTGTGCCCGAGCGCCGCTTCGCCGAGACGCTGCAGGCCCTGTGCGGCGACTGGATCGAGCAACACGCTTGCCCCGCGATTGCCAGCGGCATGGTCGGCAGCCGCCAGGGCTGGCAGGAAGCGCCCTACCTCGCGTGCCCGGCAAGCTTGGCGCAGGTGGCCGGCCATTTGACCCGCATCGGGCTGACCCCCCAAGTCGCGCTGCACGTCGTGCCAGGCTTGCGCTGTGTCGGTGCCGATGGGCAGGACGACGTGATGCGGGGCGAGGAGACCCAGCTGTGGGGTGCGGCCTTGCCCGCAGACCAGTGTTGTGTGCTGCCCGGCACCCACAGCAAATGGGCCTGGATGGGAGAGGCCGGCGAGATCGGTGGCTTCCAGACCTTCATGACCGGCGAGTTGTATGGCCTGCTGACGCAGCACGGCATCCTGGGGCGCCTGATGCAATTCGGCCATCGTCGCCCGCAGGCCTTTGACCAAGGTGTTCAGCTCGGCCTGGCCGAACACGCCAGTGCGACCCATGCCATTTTTGCGGCGCGCACGGCCGGGTTGATGAACCGCGTCGAACCCGAAGGCCTGCCGGATTTCCTGTCGGGCATCCTGATCGGCATCGAGATCGGCAGCGCGCGGCGCGGGCGTGAGGTGCACGCAGTCACCCTGCTGGGCGACGACACCCTCTGCCAACGCTATGAGGCCGCGCTGGCCGTGGCCGGCATCGGCTCGACCCGTGCCGTCGACGACGCAACCACACGCGGCCAATGGCGCGTCGCGCTTGCGGCAGGCCTGGTGGAGGGGACGGCATGACACCGCTCGGCGGCGTGATCGCGATCCTGCGCGGTGTGACGCCGGCCGAGGTGGTGGCGGTCGGCCAGGCGCTGTTCGATGGAGGCATCCGCGTGATCGAGGTCCCGCTCAACTCGCCCGAGCCCTTCGACAGCATCGAGCGCCTGGCGCACGCCTTCGGCGGCGAGGCGTTGATCGGCGCCGGCACCGTACTCAGAGACGCCGATGTCGACCGGGTCGCGGATGCCGGCGCGCGCTTGGTGCTGTCGCCGAACTTCGACACCCGTGTCGTCCTGCGCACGAAGGCCCGCGGGCTGCTGTCGATGCCGGGGGTGGCGACGCCATCGGAAGGCTTTGCCGCGCTCGAGGCTGGGGCCGATGCGCTGAAACTGTTCCCGGCCGAGTTGCTCGGCCCCGCCGTGCTGAAGGCCTGGCGCTCGGTCTTCGCCCCCGCAACGCCGATGTTCGCGGTCGGTGGGGTCGGCGAGCACAACCTCGTCGCCTTCAAGCGCGCCGGTGCCACCGGCGCGGGTATCGGTTCGTCGCTCTATGCACCGGGCGCCGTGCCGCGACAGCTGCTGGATCGCGCCCGCGCCCTGATCGATCTGTGGGCGGCGCCACTCGGTGCCGATGGAGGCAAGACATGATGGCTATGCATGCCCGTTGCGACCCGTTCAGCCACACCTCGCGCAACAACAGGCGGGTTTCACCACCCCGCGCCCCGGACCGTGATCACGACCATGGCTGTCGCGTCGGTGCCTGGGCTGCTGCTACGGCCCTGGTGATGGCCGTCGTGCGCGCCTCGGGTACGGTCGGCTGACGAGCTTCCGCGCTCAGGTCTGCCAGATCCGCGGCGCGTTCGGCTCAAGGCCCCAGGCGTGCCGGCGCCATGCCGCGCGCACCTGCTGCAACAGGGTCATCGCGGGTTCGACCCGGGCCGCGAGCGCGCGCAACACGACGACGCTCTCGTGCGGACTCGTGATGCCACAGCGCGGCGCCAGCAGCGAGGCGGCGGCGCAGTCGCGTGCTGCATCGAGCAGGCGGTTGCGCCGTGCATCGTCGAGCGGCGCGCCACGGGCAAACCACGCGGTGGCCATCACACACTGCCCGTCCAAGCCGAGCGGGGAATCGAGCAAGCGGGCGTCGCTGGCCGCAATGCGGCCGCGCTCGAGCCAGCGGCCGGGCAGTTCGAGATGCTGGCTGAAGGCACCGGCGGTAAAGGCTTCGCCGGCGGCGGGCAGGCCGAGCGCCAGCACGTCCCAGCCGATCGCCTCGCCCTCCGGGGCGAGGTCGAGCTCGACGCGGTTGCCCGCTAGGCAGCCGCTGAAGGCAATCGATTCCAGCGGCAGCCACTCCAGCCGCGCACCGTCGGCCACATGGAGCACGGCCCGCTGCGCGGCGTGCGCGCCATTGCTGCGGTAGAAGCGGGTTGCGCCGGGCGTCGTGATGAGGGCATGGGTTCCTGCAGCGAGCCTGGCCTCGATGTCGAGCTCATCGCCACCGACGATGCCGCCGGGCGGGTGTACCAGCACGTGGTGGCAGATGCCTGGGCCCTCTGGGTACAGGCGCTGCAGCACGCGCAGAGGCCCCTCGTGGCGGTCATGCGAGATCGTGCGTTCGCCGTCGCGCGAGTAGCGCAGCGACAGATGGCCGCGCCAGCTCACGTCGCCTGCGTTCCGCGGTGGGCCCAGCCGGTGGTGCGGCGTTCGATCCACGAGAACAGTTCGTACATCGCCATGGCCATCGCGCCGATCGTCACCAGCCCAGCGAATGCGAGCGGCATGCGCTGCTGCGAGGCGGCACTCTGCATCAGGTAGCCAATGCCCGAATCGCCGGCAGTCATCTCGGCCAGCACGGTGCCGACGAAGGCCAGCGTGATCGCGATCTTGAGCGAGCCGTAGAAGTAGGGCATCGAGCGCGGCAGGCCGACCTTGACCAGCACGTCCCAGCGCTTGGCACCCAGCACGCGCAGCACGTCCTCGAGTTCGGGCTCGAGGGTGGCCAGGCCGGTGGCGATGTTGACGGTGATCGGGAAAAAGGAGATCAGGAAAGCGGTCAGGATGCCGGGGCCCAGGCCGATGCCAAACCAGACCACCAGGATCGGCACGATTGCCGCCTTGGGCACCGCGTTGAAGGCCACCAGCAGCGGGTAGAGGGCCGTGTAGACCAGGCGTGACGAGCCGACCAGGAAGCCGAGCAGCACGCCGACCACGATCGACAGGCCGAAGCCGAGCATCGTGACCCAGAAGGTCTTCCAGGCCGCCTCGAGCAACGGCGCCTTGAACTCGATGAACTGCTGCGCGATCTGCCAGGGGCTCGGGAAGATGAACTCGGCGATGCCGAAGCCTGCGACGATCGCCTGCCACAGCAGCAGCACGGCGGCCAGCAGTACGACCGGCGACCAGCGCTCGAAGGACTTGGACACCTTCATGTCTTGCGCACCGCCCCGATGTGCCCACGCAGTTCGTGCACGATGTCGGTGAAGTGCGGTGTGTAGGTCACTTCCAGGTCACGCGGCCGCGCCAGGTCGATGTCGCGCTGGACGACGAAGCGCCCCGGGCTCTTGCTCATCACGTAGACCTTGTCGGCCAGGAACACGCTCTCGCGCAAATCGTGCGTGACCAGGATGACGTTGAAGCGCTGCGCCGCGTGCAGGTCGCGCAGCGTGCACCACAGTTCCTCGCGCGTGAAGGCATCGAGCGCCCCGAAGGGCTCGTCGAGCAGCAGCATCTTCGGTTCATGCACCAGCGCGCGGCAGATGCTGGCGCGCTGCTGCATGCCGCCCGAGAGTTGCCACGGGAACTTGTCCTCGTAGCCGGCCAGGCCCACGCTCGCGAGCAGGTCGCGCGCCTTCGCGGCGTACTCCTTGCGCCGGCTCTTGAAGTTCGAGCGGTAGGGCTCCACGATCTCCAGCGGCAGCAGCACGTTGTCCAGGGTGGTTCGCCAGGGCAAGAGGCTCGGCGCCTGGAAGGCCATGCCGCTGATCTTCAGCGGCCCGGTCACGGTTGCGCCGTCGATCGCGATGCTGCCCTTGCTGGGCATCTTCAGTCCGGTGGTCAGCTTCATGAAGGTCGACTTGCCGCAGCCCGACGGCCCGACGATGGCGATGAACTCGCCTTCGCTGACCTGCAGCGAGATGTCCTCGACTGCGAACTGCCCCCGGGCGAGCAGTTCGTCGTTGTAGGCCAGCCAGACTTTGCGGAAGTCGACGAAAGGGCGACTGCTCATGGGCGGGCTAACGTTGGTCTCGCGGCGTGCGGCTCGGCCACGCCACGTCGCGGATCAGCTCGCGACTGGTAGCTACGACTTCCGCTGAACTCACTTGCGCGGCGGGGGCAGGATGTTCAGTTCGGCCTTGGGCGGCAGCAGGCCGTCGGTCCAGACGGCGCCAGGGTCGACGCGCGTCTTGGTTGCGAAAGCGTCGGAGACCTGCGAGGCCATCAGCGCGAGCCGGCCCGGATTGACTGCGCCGAAGCCTTCGGCGCGGGCGTCGGGGCTGGCGACCACCGCGTCGATGGCCATGCGCAGGCGCCGCCGTTCCAACTCGACGTTGATGATGCCGTCGCGCGCCTTGACGTACTCGATCGCCGGGTCGGGGTCGGCCATGACTTCCTTGGCACCCTTGGCAAAGGCCTTCAGGAAGGCTTTCACCGCCTCGGGGTTCTCCTTGATGATCTTCGGCGTTGCGATCACCACGTTACCGTAGAGCTTCACGCCATGGCTGGGGTAAGGGAGCACGACCACGTCCTCGGCCTTGACGCCGCGCGCCTCCAGGTTCAGCAGCGAGGTGAAGGAGAAGCCGGTGATGGCGTCGATATCGCCGCGCACCAGCATGGTCTCGCGCAGCGGCGGATCCATGCTGGTCCAGGCAACGCCCTGGATGCCGTTGGCCTTGGCGAAGATCGGAAAGCCGCGCCGGCCGGCATCGAACACCGGCGCACCGAGCTTCTTGCCGCTCAGGTCGGCCGGCTTGGTGATGCCGCTCTTCTTCAACGCCA
>DATDES010000151.1:0-6906 GCA_036522975.1 Burkholderiaceae bacterium
AGTGCCAACGAAGCAGGTAGGCCACCATCGGTATCACGAGCCAGGTGTACTGGTATGCCTCACTTATTGCTGTCATGCGCATCAACTGCGCAAAGGTCGGCCACAGTGCTGCCCCTGTCAGCACCAATCCGGGCGCCCCCAATCGCAGTGCGACGCGCCAGGCGGCCGGCAGCGCTACCTTTGGTCGCATCCTCGCCTTCACCACCGACCCAGCCACCGCTTCGCGCGCCTGAACGAGTCCGCGACGGTAGAGCAGCGGCTGGCAAAGCGCCTGCCACAGTCCGCTATCGCGCGAACGGTGAAAGTATTCGAGACCGAAGTGCGCGATCTCGGTACGCGCTGGTTCGGACCAGGTGCCGAAGCAGCGGTCCCAGAGGGTCAGCACTGCGCCGAAATTGCTGTTGGTCTGTGACCTCAAAGCCGAGTGATGCACTGCATGCACCGCCGGGGTGACCACGAGCTGATTCAGGATCCGGTCGAGCGTAGGCGCAAGGCGCAGGTTCGCATGCGTGACGAAAGCGATGACACTCGCGATCAGCACATAGATCGCTATTCCTTCCGCAGGCAAGCCGAGAGCGACAACCAGCGCCAGCATGATTGCGGCACTCGCCAGCGACTCCAGCGGATGGTGGCGTTCCGCACTGGTGAAATCTATCGCCACATCGCTGTGGTGGACCAGATGCAGCCGCCAGAGGACCGTGAAGCGGTGGTACAGACGGTGTTCACAGTAGCGCCAAAAATCGATCAGCAGGAAGGTGAGGACGATCAGCGCACCCGGGGGCCAAGTGAGCCTTCCTAGCAAACGCGGTTCCTGCGCCTGCGCGAACGCGACCGCTCCGATCGGCAACGACAGCGACACGAGCACGTTGCCCGCCAAGAGCAAGCCGAGATTCGCGCTCCAACGTCCGGCCCATGGAACAGGCGCGCGCTGAAGTGCCCTAAACCGTTCGAGCAGCAGCAACGAAGTCGCAGTGACGACGAAGACAGTCAGGTACAGGCTATCGAACCGTTCAATCATGGACGGAACTCACCCGCCTGCAGCGTCCGGACACCGGTGGCACCCACTGGTGTGCGGACGCGACGCTCATGCGTCGCGTCCGGGTTGATCAACGGGCTTGTTTGCGGCGGACGATTCGGATGCCGAGAACCAGCGCGCTGGCAGCGATCACAAGCATCGCGCCACTGCCAACGGCTTCGATCGACAACCCGGTGGCCTGGGCGATCGAGGCGCCAACAACGGCGCCGACGACCGAGCCCATGGCGACACCGACCGATGCGCCAGCGAATGCAGAACTGCTCGCGAGGAGACCAACCAACGCAACCGAATACGTGCTCTTGTTCAAGGCAGTGCTCCCAGTGGTACGAGATCGCTAAGCAGAGATGCGTAGACGCTCGGTTCGTCTTAAAGCAATTTGCAGGCCTCCGACGATCGGGCGAGCATTTTCATAGGGCAGGCAAGCACTTTTCGAGTAGTGGACAGGCCGTGCCATCAGTTGACTGTAAAGAACTCCGACATTGCCCTGTCCCGCTGTCTAGCCAAAGCCCAGCCATCGTTTACGAGTCGATCGTCTGACAGAAGCGGGTGCGTGCCGCAGGCAACCCCGCACCATGGGCCGTCCTGCCGCAGACCACTGAGTTTATCGAGTGGCAGCGCAACTGGCCGACAGCAACCGCTGCACCGCCGACACATAGATCGGCGCCGCGAAGGACAGCAGAGCTGTTGCAGTCTTTCACGTTACGGTCAGGGGGCCGACAGTGTTGACGCACTGTCGCACTCCGCTACGCCGCTAAACCGCAGCGATGCCGGTTGCCCGAATGGTCAGGCGGCGTGCAGTGCGATCACCTGGCTTTGTGAGGTACTCGGCCCAAGCCACGAGTAGCGCGCGCCGCTCGTCCGCGAACTTCGCTCGGTTGTACGCGGCCCTAACGCGGTTGCCCTCTTCATGGGCGAGCGCTGCCTCGATCACGTCGGGGCGAGCGACACCGGTCTCGTTGGCCCAGGTGCTGAATGTGGCGCGGCACAGGCCGTGCACCGTCGTCCGATCTTGCAGTCCCATGCGCTTGAGCAGCACCAGCATCGCCATGTTGCTCATCGGCCTGTCGGTGTAGCCCGAAGCAGGCGACGGGAACACCAGGGTCACGTCCTGGCCAGCCTGCCCTTTGATGATCTCCAAGGCCCGCGGCGACAGGTGCACGTGATCTTCCTTCTTCGCCTTCATCCGCGACGCCGGTATCAACCAGACGGCGGCCTGCAAATCGACTTCCGACCATTGCGCACCGAGTGCTTCACTGGTGCGCGCGGCGGTGAGGACAGCAAACTCGAGGCACCGCGCCGCAGTGCCCTGCACGGCGCGCAGTTCGCCGAGCACGAGCGGCGCTTCACGGTATGGCAGCGCCGCCAACTTTCCGCGTTGTTGCGCGGGCAGTTGCTCGGTCATCTTGCGCCGCACCGCGGCGGCCGGATTGGCGGCGAAATGACCGTGGAACATGCAGTCTTCGAACACGGCATCAAGTCGCTGGGCTGGCGAGCCACTGCGCCGCGTGTTTGGGCGTGCGGGTGGGTTCGATCACGCGCTCGTGGTAATCGCGCGCCGCCCTGGCCAAGGTGGGCTGCAGCTTCGCCTTCTCGGCCTTGCGGGCGTCTTCCGAATGCCTGTGGGACTCACGGGTGCGTTCGCGGGCCGTGATGGGGCGATGCCTTGGCGCAGCAACTCGCGCGCCTTCTGGGCCTCATCCCGGCCGCTGGCGACAGCATCGCCGGCTTGTTTGGCGCTGCCACGATGCGCTGTCCCCAGGCCCATCTCTCGACGCGGGCCGGTCGGGTCGGTGTATCGCAACACCCAGGATGCCGATTCGCCGCGGACGCGAAGCAGCAACCCGCCGCCGTCCGAGAGGTCGCCGTCAGGCGCCGTTTGAACCTCGCGCACCGATAGACGGCGCAGCTTCGAGGGAAGTCGCTTGCGAGCCACGGTGTTCTCCTGTCCGCCACCTTGTCCGCCAGTAAGCACTGCATCTTGCAGATACCTTGTGGCACATGGGTGCACTGCAGTGCAGTGTCGGAACTGGAGAATCGGTAGTCAAATCATTGACTTACCGTATCTGTCCTGCACGTAATTGCACGATGCAGACAGAGACTAGCGGCGGAAAGGGAGGGATTCGAACCCTCGTCACGGGAGACCCGTGAACCGGATTTCGAGTCCGGCGCGATCGACCACTCTGCCACCTTTCCTGATGCGTGGTCCGCCTTGCGGCGAAGGTGTGATTCTATCGCAGCACGTCCTGCCCACCCAGGTAGGGGCGCAGCGGCACGGGGATCGCGATGCTGCCGTCGGCCTGCTGGTGGTTCTCCAGCACCGCCACCATCGCGCGGCCCACCGCCAAGCCCGAGCCGTTGAGCGTGTGCACGAACTCGGTCTTGCCTTGGGGGTTGCGAAAGCGCGCCTGCATGCGCCGCGCCTGGAAGGCCTCGCAGTTGCTGCACGAGCTGATCTCGCGGTAGGTGCCCTGCGCCGGTAACCAGACTTCCAGATCGTAGGTCTTGCTGCTGCTCGGCCCCATGTCGCCGCTGCACAGCGCGACCACGCGGTAAGGCAGCTCGAGTTTCTGCAGGATCGCCTCGGCATGGCCGACCATCTGCTCGAGCGCGTCGTAGCTGTGATCGGGGTGCGCGATCTGCACCATCTCGACCTTGTCGAACTGGTGCTGGCGGATCATGCCGCGTGTGTCGCGCCCGGCGCTGCCCGCTTCGGAGCGGAAACACGGGCTGTGCGCCGTGAGCCTGATCGGCAACACGGCGGCATCGAGGATCTGCCCGCGCACGGTGTTGGTGAGCGGGATCTCGCTCGTCGAGATCAGGTACTGCTCGGCTTGTTCTTCGTCGCCGCCACGCAGGACCCAGAACATGTCTTCCTTGAACTTGGGCAGCTGGCCGGTGCCTTCGAGGATTTCGCGGTTGACGATGTAGGGCGTCCAGCACTCGGTGTAGCCGTGCGCCTGCGTCTGCACGTCGAGCATGAACTGCGCGAGCGCACGCTGCAGCCGCGCCGCAGGTCCGCGCAGGAAGGTGAAGCGCGATCCCGCGAGCAGCCGACCGGTGTCGAAGTCGATGCCGAGCGGCGCGCCGATATCGACGTGGTCCTTGACCGGGAAAGCGAAGTCGCGCGGTGTGCCCCAGCGCCGCACTTCGACGTTGCCATTTTCGTCAGCACCCACCGGCACGCTGTCGTGCGGCAGGTTCGGCAAGCCCATCATCATCTGGCCGAGGTCGGCCTGGATCGCCTCCAGCCGCTCGGCGGAGGTCTTCAATTCGTCGCCGATGCCGGCCACCTGCGCCATCACCGCGCCCGTGTCTTCGCCCTTGGCCTTGAGCTGGCCGATCTGCTTGCTGAAGGCATTGCGGCGCGCCTGCAGTTCTTCGGTGCCCGCCTGGATCGTCTTGCGTTCGGCCTCCAGCGCGCTGAAGCGATCAACGTCGAGGAAGGGTTGCGGGTTCTTGCGCGTCTGCAGGCGCGCGATCACGCCGGGCAGGTCGCGCCGGAGTTGGTTGATGTCGAGCATGGGTGTCTCAGTGTCGGATGTTCGGGTGCACGGGCCGCCGCACCGGGCGGCCGAGCGTCAGGGTCGTCAACAGGCTCCACGCCTTCAGGATCGCGACGCTGCGACCTCGGCCATGCTCTTGTCGCCAAGGCCCAGCGGGAGCGGGAAGCGGATCGTCTCTTCCACCCCCGGCAGCTTGCGGATGCCCACGACACCGAGCTCGCGCAGGCGTGTGATGACCTGCTGCACCAGGATGTCGGGCGCCGACGCGCCGGCCGTCAGGCCGACCTTGAGCCGGGCTTCGAACCACTCGGGCTGCAGGTCGTCGGCGCCATCGACCATGTAGGCCGGCGTCCCGAGCCTTTCCGCCAGTTCGCGCAGCCGGTTGCTGTTGCTGCTCGTGCTGCTGCCGACGACGATGACGACGTCGACCTGCGGCGCCAGCACCTTGACCGCGTCCTGCCGGTTCTGCGTCGCGTAGCAGATGTCCTGCTGTTTCGGCTCCTTGACGTGCGGAAACACACGCTTGACCTCGGCCACGATTTCGGCCGCGTCGTCGACGCTGAGCGTCGTCTGCGTCACGACCGCGAGCAGTTCGCCGCGCGGCCGCACCTGCGCCACGTCGGCCACGTCGTCGACCAGGTAGATGCCCGAGTCCAACTGGCCCATCGTGCCCTCGACCTCGGGGTGGCCCTTGTGGCCGATCATGATGAATTCGTAGCCCTGCTTGCTCATCTTGGCGAGCTCGACGTGGACCTTGGTCACGAGCGGGCAGGTCGCGTCGAAGACGTTGAAGCCGCGCTGCGCGGCCTCGGCGCGCACGGCCTGGCTCACGCCGTGGGCGCTGAAGACCAGCGTCGCGCCGGGCGGCACGTCGGCCAGTTCTTCGATGAAGATCGCGCCCTTGGCCTTGAGGTCGTTGACGACGTAGGTGTTGTGGACGATTTCGTGGCGCACGTAGATCGGTGCGCCATGCTTGACGAGCGCACGCTCGACGATCTCGATCGCGCGGTCGACCCCGGCGCAGAAGCCGCGCGGCTCGGCGAGCCAGACTTCCTGCGGCGCGAGTTTCACAGGATGCCCAGCACTTGCACTTCGAAGCGCACCGGCTGGCCCGCAAGCGGGTGGTTGAAGTCGAACAGCAGCGACTCGGGCCCGACCTCACGCACGACGCCGGCGTAGGCGCCCTGCCCGTCCGGCGTGGGGAACTGCACCACGTCGCCCAGCGCGTACTCGGCGTCAGGGTCGCCCAGCTCGTGCAGCAGCGTGAGCTTCACGCGTTGCAGCAGATCGGGGTTGCGCGCACCGAAGGCCTCGCCCGCCGCGAGGTCGAAGCTGCGGTGCGCGCCTTCGGCCAGGCCGAGCAGGCGCGATTCCATCGCCGGCGCGAGCTGGCCCGCACCGAGCGACAGCGTCGAAGGCTTGTCGGCAAAGGTGTTGATCACGTCGGCCCCGTCAGGGCCGGCAAGCCGGTAGTGCAGGGTCAGAAAGGACCCTGGCTGGATGGTGTTCACGCGGGGTTTCGGGGCGGCTATAGACTGGCTCGATTCTACGAGGCCCGCTCCGGGCCCACACTGGACGAGCCCCCCAGCCCCATGTCGCTGAAGGACCTGCCCGCCGACGCCCGCCCGCGCGAAAAGCTGCTCGCACGCGGCCCCGGCGCACTCGCCGACGCCGAACTGCTGGCGCTGCTGCTGCGCACCGGGCTCCCCGGACAGGGCGTGTTGCAACTGGCGCAGGGTCTGCTGGATGCTTTCGGCGGCCTCGGCGGCTTGCTTCGTGTGCAGCCGGGTGACTTGAAGGCAGTCAAGGGGCTGGGGCCGGCCAAGCGCGCGGAGGTGGCCGCCGTGCTCGAGATCGCCCGCCGCGCGGTGGCACAGGAGCTGTCGGCGGCGCCCGTGTTCGATTCACCCGACAAGGTCCGGCAGTACCTGCTGCTGCAACTGGGTGCGCTGGAGCGGGAAGAATTCGCCGTCCTCTTCCTCGACAGCCAGCACCGGCTGCTGCAGATGAAGACGCTCTTCCGCGGCACGCTGAACCAGACCAGCGTCTACCCGCGTGAGGTGGTCAAGGAAGCGCTGGCGCTGAACGCCGGCGCCGTGATCCTGGCGCACAACCACCCATCGGGCGCGGCCGAACCCTCGCGCGCCGACGAGATGCTGACACGGACGCTGCAGAGCGCACTGCAACTGGTGGATGTGCGCGTGCTCGACCATCTGGTGGTCGGCCGCGGTGTCGTCGTCTCGCTCGCCGAGCGGGGCCTGCTTTGACGAAGCCGCTGAAGGACTTCGAGGCCCTGGCGAAGGCACTCGAGGCACGTGAACGCGACGCGGCGCTGGCGAAGGCACGCCTGCTGGCGCAGCAAGCTGC
>DATDES010000152.1:0-4179 GCA_036522975.1 Burkholderiaceae bacterium
GCGGCGAATTCCTTATGGTTGGTGGCCGACACCTTGCTTGGGTTCACTACCAGCACGATCGGCGTCGCGCCGACGATGGCGATCGGCGTGAAGTCACCCGGCATGTCGAACGGGATCGTCTTGAACACGCTCGGGAAGATGACGACGTTGTTCGACACCACCGAAAGCGTGAAGCCGTCGGGCGCCGACTTGGCCAAGGTCTGCAGGCCCACGATGCCGCCAGCGCCAGGCTGGTTGTCGACGATCACCGGGGCGCCGAGCGCCTTGGCCAGCGCCTCCTGCGCCGAGCGCGTGATCGCGTCGACGCCGGAGCCCGTCGCGTTGGGCAGGACGAATTTGACCGTCCTGCCGCTGGTCTGCCCCAGCACCGGCGTGGCCAGCGTTGCGGTCAGCGCGGTCGCCAGCAAGGCCCGGCGGTTTTCGAAATGCTTCGATGTCATGGTGTCGTCTCCTGTGTGTGGGCAGTGGGGTCTTCAGGCCACTGCATGGGATTGGACCAGCGCGTCGATCTCGGCCATGGACAGGCCGACGGCCGCCAACACCTCGCGCGTGTGCTCGCCCCGCCTGGGCGGGTTGAGTTTCACGCCCGGGCGTTGCCCGTCAAGGGTGAACGGGAACAAGGTGGTTTTCACGGTTTGACCGGCACGCGCCCCGTCGGTGAGCTGGATGTCGGCCAGCCCGCCTGTCGCCAACAGGTGTGGGTCATCGAGCAGCTCCTCGGGCTTCCTGATCGGCGCAAAGGGCAGGCCGGCGTTTTCCATCGCGCGCGAGATCTCGGCGGCGCTGCGCGTACCGAGGCGTTCGCGCAAGGCCCCGAGCAGCGGCTCGCGCAGCTTGACGCGGTCGTTGTTCGCGGCATAGCGCGGATCGGTCTTCAGGTCGGCGAAGCCGAGCGCGTCGCAGAAGGTGAGCCATTGCGCGTCGCTCACCGCAGCCAGGAAAATCTGCTCGCCGTCCTTGACAGTGAAGACGTCGTAGATCGCCCAGGGGCTGATGCGCGCGGGCATTGGCGCGGCGGGCTGGCCGGTGATCGCGTACTGCAGCATGTGCTGGCCGACCAGGAAGATGTTGTTCTCGTACAGCGCCGACTGCACCTCCATGCCGCGGCCCGTGATGCCGCGCTGGATCAGCGCGCCCAGGATCGCGATCGCGCCGAACATGCCGCCCATGATGTCGTTGACCGAGGAGCCGGCGCGCAACGGATCGCCCGGCCGCCCGGTCATGTAGGCGAGGCCACCCATCATCTGCACCACCTCGTCCAGAGCGGTGCGGTGGTCGTAGGGTCCGGGCAAGAAGCCCTTCAGGCTGGCGTAGATCAGGCGCGGGTTGTCCAGGGACAGCGACGCGTAGTCCAGGCCGTACTTGACCATTGTGCCGGGCTTGAAGTTCTCGGCCACGACGTCGGCCGTCGCACACAGCCTGCGCGCCGCTACGGCGCCTGCGGGCTTGTGCAGGTCGATCTGGATGCTCTTCTTGTTGCGATTGAACATCGGGAAGAAGCCCGCGCCGGCCCCGAGCAGGGTGCGCGTGCGGTCGCCGTCGATCGGCTCGACCTTGACCACCTCGGCACCGAGGTCGGCCAGCACCATGCCGCAGGTCGGGCCCATCACCATGTGGGTGAACTCGACGACCTTCAGGCCCGTCAGAGGTTGCGGCAGTTCGCGAATTGGCTGGGTATCGTTCATGCGGCGAGTGTCTTCGGCAAGCCGGCGCGCCAGATCGCACCGTGCAGCGGCTCGCCATCGAGCCATTGACCGACCTGCTGGCGCAAAGCCATCAGCGCCTTGAAGTCGAGCCCGGTCGGCACCCCCATGCTCGCGAACAGGTAGGCCAGGTCCTCGGTGGCCACGTTGCCGCTCGCTCCCGGCGCATGCGGGCAGCCGCCGATGCCGCCGGTGCAGGCGTCGAAGCGCCGCATGCCGGCCTGCCAGGCGGCGAAGACATTGGCCGAGCCCAGACCGCGGGTGTCGTGGAAATGGCCGCAGGAGAGCTTTTCGCCGGCCACGTCCAGGCATTGCTCGAAGAGCGTCTTCACCTGGAGCGGATCGGCATAGCCCACCGTGTCGGCCAGGCCGATGCGGTCGATGCCGGTGGCCAGCGCGGCGCGCAGCAGGCGCAACACCTCGGCCGGCTCGACCCGACCCTGGATCGTGCAGCCGAAGGCCGTGGACATGCCGACCTCGACCAGGCAATCCGAGCCCTTGGCATCGCGCAGGTCGACAATGCGGCGCAGGTCCTCCACCACCGCGTCGGGCGTGCGCTTCAGGTTGGCCAGGCTGTGCGCGTGGCTGGCCGACAGCGGCAGCAGCATCGCGTGGGCCCCGACCTCGATCGCACGCTCGGCGCCCTTCAGGTTGGGCACCAGAACCGAGGGCAGGCAAGCGGGCAAGGTCTTGGCATACGCCACCAGCTCGGCCGTATCGGCCAATTGCGGCATCAATTTGGGCGGCACGAAGGAGCCGACCTCGATTTCGCGCAGGCCGGCCTGCCATGCCGCACGCAGCCACGCGGTCTTCACCGTGGTAGGCACCACGCGCGGCAGGATCTGCAGGCCGTCGCGCAGGCCGACCTCGCGGATATGCACGGCAGTCGTGGCACTCATGGCGCCACTGTAGCAAGGCACAGAAAGAGGTCCGGTGACCGGCCCGTGCGAGCGCCGGCCTGGTCCAAAAACACGCCCGTTTCAGCCATGGCCGCAGGGAGCGCGCGGTATGCTGCGCCCGCCTCCCCTGCCCCACCCATGGCCCTGGAAAGATGCCCGGAAAGAGCCCGCGATTTGGCCGCCTCGACGATGCGCCTGCCGCTCGGATCGGGCTTGGTCCGACCTGAGCCTTCGACGCCAACCCAGCCGTCGGGGCACGGCCGCCGCCGTGGAATGCCGCGCTGATGCAGCGTCCCCTGGTTCAGTTGCTCTGGCGCGCCCTGGCCCTGGTGTGCCTGCTGCTGGCGCTGGTGGGCCTCGTGCTGCCCGTGCTGCCCAGCGTGCCCTTCCTGCTTCTCGCGGCCTGGGCGGCCGGCCGCGGCTGGCCGGCGCTCGAGGCCTGGCTGCTGAATCACCCCCGCTTTGGCGAGACCATCCGCCGCTGGCGCGCGCATGGCGCGGTGCCGCGCCGCGCCAAGTGGTTGGCCAGCGTCATGATGCTGGTCAGTGCCGTGGGGATCGGCTTGAGCCCCCTGCCGCTGTGGCTTCGGATGGGGCTGCCCGCCACGATGCTGGTGGTAGCCATCTGGCTGTGGTGCCGGCCCGAGCAGTGAGTGCACCAGCGCGCGTCTCAGGCCTGCCACACCCCATAGCCGTGCTCGCGCAGGCCGATCGCCAGTTCGACCTCCATTTCGCGCGCCGCCTCGTAGGGCATCGGGTTGTAGACCTCGTACAGCGCGGGCAGCAGGCGCAAACCGTAGGTGGTGACGACGCGGTTGGACTGGACGCCGGCCTTGTGCCGGTCGAAGCGCAGGTCGGGATCCAGCCCGGTCATGCCGACATAAACGAAGGGCTTGCCGAGGCAATAGTCCGGATTGGCCCGGCGAAAGGCCGGCTCGTTCCAGACCCGATCGGACAGCTCGACGACATAGACATGGTGGTGGTGGCCGCGTGCGCGTCGACCCGGGGCCATGTCAGCACCGCACGGCCGGTCCGAAGGCGCTGGGCGCCCCCGCGGGGGGCAGCGAACACCGTGAGCGTGGGGGCTTCATCCTAGTCGCTGGCCAGCCGCGCGAGGTAGGCGCGCACGCGCCGGGCGTTGGCGCCGACGTCGCTGCCGCCGATCCGCGACAGCGAGCGCACGTCGACGACGCTGCCCTGAGCCGCGGGCCGCACGCGGATCACGATGTCGTCCTTGAAGCCGAAGAACAGCGTGGTGTCGGTGGCCTCGATGCGCAGCGACGCGGGTGAGACGTCGACGATCTGCCAGCCCATGGCACGGGCCGCCCGCTCGGCGCTGGCAAGTGCCTGGTCCGGCGGCACTGGCAGGCGCAGCGGCGCGATGTCGGGGTAGCCCTGCTTTTGCTGGGCGGCCGTCGCCGGCGGGTAATCGACCGGGTTGCGCGCGCCATGGCGCAGCGGCAGCACGGACACGAAGCTCGGCGGGTCCTCGGTGTCGGTGCTGATGTCGTGGATCTTGGGCAGGCGCTGGGCCAGCATGGACTGGTATAGCGGCGGTGCGGCAACGAGGACGTTGA
>DATDES010000153.1:0-6156 GCA_036522975.1 Burkholderiaceae bacterium
CACGCGCATCACCCACAGCGTGCGCCCGTCGTCCAGCGGCACGGCCAGGCCACGCGGCGCGGCGGGGGGCAACTCCGCGGCACGCCGCAGGAACGATTCGCTGGCGCCGATGCGCTGGCCCGCGGCGTCATCCAGCGCCAGCGGCAGGCGCAGGCGCAGCGACCAGTCGGCGAGTGCGCCGGCCTGCTCCTCGCGCGGCGCATCTGGAGGCGGCAACGAACGCTGGATCAGGTCGCCCCAGGCCGCGAGACGCTCGCCGATCTGGGCTTCGACGCGTCCCCGCTCAGCCTGCATCTGGCTCTGGAACAGCCAGGTCGACCCGATCGCAAACAGCGCCAGCGCAGCGACTACCGTCAGGTAGATGCGCAGGTAGAGCGATTTCACGCGTCGGGACCGGCGTCTTGGCGCTTGGCGAAGAGGTAGCCGACGCCGCGCACGGTCAGCACGCGCTGCGGGTTCTTCGGATCCTCCTCGATCGCCGCGCGGATCCGCGACACATGCACGTCGATCGAGCGGTCGAAGGCCTCCATCGGGTGGCCACGCAGCGCGTCCATGATCTGGTCGCGCGAGAGGACGCGCCCGGCCGCCTGGGCCAGCACCGCGAGCAGTTCAAACTGGTGTCCGGTCAGGTCGCAGGACTTGCCGTCGACCCGTGCCTGACGCGCCCCGAGATCGACTTCGAGGCGGCCGAAGCGCAGCACCTCGTCGGCCGCCGCCTCCGGTTGGGCGCGGCGCAGCAACGCCTTCACGCGCGCGAGCAACTCGCGCGGCTCGAAGGGCTTGCCCAGGTAATCGTCGGCGCCGAGCTCGAGGCCGACGATGCGGTCCATCGGCTCGCCACGCGCGGTGAGCATCAACAGAGGCAGGCGCCGCGTGCGTGCGTCGCCGCGCAGCGTGCGGGTGAATTCCAGACCATCGCCATCGGGCAGCATCAGGTCGAGCAGCAGCGCGTCGTAGGCGGCGTCATGCAGGCGCTCGCGCCCGGCGGCCAGCGTGGCGGCGACATCGACCTCGAAGCCGGCATTGCGCAGGTAGTCGCCGACCATCGCCGCGAGGCGTGCGTCGTCGTCGATCAGCAGCAGGCGTTGGGTTGGAACCATCAGTGTGATGGGCAGGGGAGATGAGAAGAGCCCCGGCGAGACGCCTCGCCGAGGCCCACTGTCAGACAGCATAGCGCTGGTACTGCCGGTGCTACTGCTTCGGCGCGCCGGCGGCGCCGGACTGGCGCTCCCGCATCTGGTGGTGCATCCGCTCGCCTCGCTGCGCCATGCGATCGGCCAGCTGCTTGCGCTGCTCGGGCGTCAGCACCCGGCTGACTTCGAGCATCGTCTGCATCATCCGCTTGGACGCCTGGTCATGGTGTTGCAGCATCTGCTGGCGCAGCGCTTCGGCGGCATTGGCATCGACCACCGGCTGCGTGAACAGAAGCATGCCCTGCTCGCGCAGCGCACGGCCCGATTCAAAGTGAGCCTTGCGCTCGACCGCGGCGCGCTCGGTGATCAGCTTGATCTGGGCGCGCTGCTCGGCCGTGGCGTTGACACTGTCGAGCATGCGCTCGACCATGCGGCCCTGCATCGGCACGCCCATCATGCCGGGTCCGCCGTGGGGGACCCCATGCCTGCCCTGGGCCCAGGCGGAAAGGGCAACGCTGCCGAGCACGGCGATGAGCACAGCGCCGCCGAACAGGCGGATCGCGGAGAAGGGTGAACGGATCGTGTGGGCCATGGAGGGCTCCGGTATGGGTTGCGATGAGCAGACAATGCGCGCCGTCGGTGAGGCGCTGACGGCTGGCCGGTAAAGCTGCGTAAACGCGCCGCTCAGGGCTGCACGGGCTCGATGCGCGTGAGGCTGCGACGCAGCGCGAACTCAGGGTTGGCGCTGCGCAGGTCCAGACGCAGCAGCACGCCGCTGGTGCGATCGACGACCATCACGCCGTCCAGGCGCGTGCTGTGGTTGGCCATCGGCGCATCGCCGAAAAGCTCGATCACCGCCGCATCGAAGGGCCGACCGAGCGAGGTCTGCACGCCCAGGGCGATGACCTGGCCTCGCAATCGGCCCGTGCCGCCGCCGTCGCCCCCGATGACGTCGCCGCTGAGGACGTCGCCAAGGGCCAGTTCGGGCCGCAGCAGGCGCTTCCAGTGCAGCCAGCCGCTGCCCTCGGGCATGCGCGGGAGGTTGCCCCAGCGGTCCTGCCTCCAGCGCAGCGGCAAGGGGCGACCACCGGCGTCGGGGGAGAACTCGAACTCGTCGCGGCGCAGAGCCACCACGCGCAGGCCGAGCACACGCGGTGGCCCGCCGGCGACGACTCTCTCCTCGTAGACCAGGCGCTCACCGATGGCGATCGGCAGCGCCGCGGCGCGTTCCGGCGCCAGCTGCTCGGGTGCGGGCAGGCAGGCGCTGAGCAATTGCGCGCCTTGTAGGGCCTCGTCCTGGCCCTTCAGCTGGGCCAGGAGCTCGGCATCGGGACCGTTCGGCCGCATCGCCAGCAGGGCCGGCCAGAACACCGTGACGCCGAGACCGAGGGCGATGATGTTGTTGCCCGACCGCTCGTCGACCGCGTAGGCGACCTGCGCCCCGCGCTGGCGCACTCGGTCGGTCTCGTCGTACAGCGCGGCACAACTCCAGTTCTTGTAGACGCTGGGGTCGGTGGGCAAGGACTTGACTTCGCCCGAACGCGTGATGCAGGCGGACAAAAGCATCAGGGGCAGCAGGCAGGCCGAAGCACGGGATCCAGCGGACATGGGCGCGATTCTGCCGTCAATCCACGCCAGGCCCCCTCCGCCGGCGTCGAGTTGGCACGCGCGGCATCGGGCCGTCGTTCGTGGGGGGTGGGTGCGTTGTCATTCCCGTAGGTCATAGGATCGATGCTACCTACCCTCACCCGGAGAATGGAATGGACACCACCGCTGAAACCACGGCCGACACCCATGCCCGTGAACGCCTGGCCCAGGGCCTGAAGCACATGGTCGACGAAGCCGACCAGTTGCTGTCCAAGGCGGAACACACCGGCATCGACCAGTTCAACGCCGCGCGGCAGAAGTTCGAGGCCCAGTTGCGTCACGCCAAGGAGGAATTGCGTCGACTCGAGCTCAGCGCCATCGACAGCGCCAAGCGCGCGGCGCGCGCGACCGACCACGCGGTGCACGACCACCCGTACGCAGCGATGGGCATCGCCGCCGGCGCGGGCTTGTTGATCGGCATGCTGATCAGCCGGCGCTGACGCGGGGTGGTCGCCTTGCCACCGTCGTCGGGCCTGCTCGGCTCTGCGCGGGCGGTGCTTGCCAGCCTGGTCGAAATCGGCCAGACCCGGCTGCAACTGGCCTGTACCGAACTGGAAGAGGAACGCCTGCACCTGACCGAGTTGCTGGTCATGGGGGCGGCGGCACTCTTCTGCGTCGGCATCGGCGTGGTGCTGGCAACGCTGCTCCTGGTCGTCCTGTTCTGGGACGATCACCGCGTGCTCGTGCTCGCGGTGGCGACGGCGCTCTACCTCGGTTCAGCGGCGGCATTGGTCGCGGCCTTGCTGCGCAAGGCGCGCGCCAAGCCACCCCTGTTATCCGCCACACTGGCCGAGTTGCGGCAGGACCGCGACGCGCTGCGCGGCCGGTCCGCTGACGCACCATGAGCGGCGCGGACCGGCGTGCGGAACTCGCCGCGCGACGCGCTCGCCTGATGCAGCGCGCGTCGCAGCAGCGGCATCAGTTCGGCCTGGACGTGGCGCCGCTGGCGCAAGCCTGGCGCTGGGTCGAACGCGGCGCCGCGGCCTGGCAGTTCATGCGCGACCGGCCCTGGCTGGTGATCGCGCCGATGGTGGCCTGGGCCTGGTGGCGTCCCCATGGCTCCCCCCGCGCCGTGGCCGCGGCCCTTGCGCTCTGGCACGCCAGCCGCGGTGTTCGACGTCTACGGAGGCGCTGACACCGTAACCACGGCCTGCAGCCACGCTGCAGGCCAGTCGTCCAAGTGGTCAATCAGGTGGCCGGGCCAGCGGCGTTCGCTGCATCCAGCGCCACCAAGACTTCGTCGTCGCTGACTTGGTGGAAGTCGTCGTAGTGCAGGCCGATGGCGTGAAACGGCTCTGGTTCAACGAGGCAGAAGATGTCGTCGACCTCTTTGCGCAAGGCCGCCACCGTGTCGCGAGATCCCACGGGAACAGCCAGCACCAGGCGTGCGGGCCGGCGGCGCCGCAACGCTTTCAGCGCCGCGCGTACGGTTGTTCCGGTGGCGATGCCGTCGTCAACGACGATCACCGTCCGGCCCTGCAGAGGCAGCGGCGCCCGACCGCGCAGGTAGACGCTGCGACGACGTTCGATCTCGTCAAGTTCGCCTTGTGTCTCACGATCGATATAGGCCTGGTCGACCCCGGCCAGGCCCATCGTCTCGTCGTCGACGACGATGTCGGGCGGCTGGCCGTCGACCACCGCAGCCACCGCCAACTCTCGCTGCCAGGGCGCGCCGATCTTGCGCACCAGCAACAGGTCGAGCGGCGCAGCGAGCGCGCGCGCGACCTCGGCGCCGATCGGCACGCCACCGCGCGGCAGGGCGAGCACGACGATGGGGCCGGGCAGCGCGGCACGCATCAGGGCCTGCGCCAGCGCGATGCCGGCACTGCGGCGGTCGGCAATTGGCGTCTTCATCGCTGCAGAGAACGGTGGGGTCTCGCGCGCAATTGTGCGCGCCCGCGCGGACGAGCGAGACGCAGCCCGCTCAGTTGCCTTGGCTGCGGGCTAAGTCTTGCCTGCCTTCACCGTCCCTTCTTCCCCGCCCTGTCCACCGATCGCCAAGACCCTGCGTGATATGAATGAACGGCAAGCGGGGATTCACATCGGGGCAGAATCAAGGGATGGTCACAATAAACGGCACGGCAAACGTGCCAGTCGCGGTGGTCACTTGCACCTGGCCGATGAGCGTAGACCCTGGCTGAAGTGCGCCGGGGACGCCGGCCTCCACTGTCCACCGCAGCCGATAGTTCGGCAGATTTAGGCTCAGCAGCTTGCCGACGCTGCCGTAGAGCGGCAAGAGTTGCTGTGCGGAGTCGGCGTAGAGCATAGCGCCACCGGTTTGGTTGGCGAGTTCACCAAGCGCGACGACGTCTACGTCGCTGGACAGACCGATCGTGAAGAGACGAACACCGTCAGTCTTGGCGGCTTGGATCGATTGTCCGCGTCTCGTGCGGCAAGTCTCCGGGCCACCACAGGTGGTATCTGTGCCGTCGGTAAAGACAACCAATGCCTTCGCCAATCCGGCGGGCAGCGCCGCGTCGCTGACGGCTTGTTGCCGCAAGGCGTCGACCGATTCGTAGAGCGGCGTATTGCCTCCCACCAGCGGCACCAGCGAATCCAGCGTTGGGAAATACGAAGGCGCCGCGGCCTTGTCCCTGAACGGCCCATACACCGTCAGCGGGACAGTCGGGATGATCGCGCCGGAACCGCTGGCGAAAGCGGCAAGCAGGGCATGATCGTCCGTGCCCATGCCCTGGAGGAACGCCTTGGCAGAGAACAGCCTCGCCCCGGTGAGGTCGGATTGCAGGATGCTGCCGCTCTGGTCCAGCAGCAGCGCCGCGGCGTACGGCATGGCCGGCTGGCCAGGGATCAGCGCCAAGGTTTCGGGGGTCGGATTCACCGGTGCGTACGCCACATCGGAATCGGCTCCAGGCCCGCGCACACAGTCGATGCGGTTGTTGGCCGCATCCGGGGTGCACGGGCGCAGTGCGAAGTTCTCACCGGTCAGGTTCTCGATCGGCCGAGACTCGCCATCAACGACCACCAGCTCAACCTCGAAAGTCATCCGCTGGGCGGAGCTGCTGACTCCCGGCAAGGCGCCGCTTCGCAAGGCGAGCGAACCACCGGCCGCCGAGGTCGCGCGGTCGAGGGTGACGGTGATCTCGTTCACCTGGCCCGCCTTCACGGGTGCAGCGGTGGACTTGTCCAAGAAGGACTCGCGGGAAATCGCCAGATCGACCGTGCCTTTGCCACCATCGACCAGAAGGAGCGCGACCCCTCCAGCATCCGTGACCGACGAGGTCTGCGGCCCAGCGACCCTGGCAGCGGGAACCGCGCCCCCGAAGGCGTCTGTGACCGTGACCTTGAGCACATCCGACGCGACCGCTGTGCCACCCGTACTCGGACTCGCAGTTGCAGTCCCACCGCCGCCGCCACC
>DATDES010000154.1:0-3161 GCA_036522975.1 Burkholderiaceae bacterium
ACGAAATGGGCACAGGATGGGCACAAAGCAAAAAGCCACCCGTTTGGGTGGCTTCTGGATCACAGCTAACTCGTTGATCTAGCTGGTATTTTCTTGGTTGCGGTGGGTTATGAGGATTACTGCGTATTTCAGCGATCGTGGACGCCCGTTTCAGTCTGATCGTGGACGGTGAAACGGCGTCTTCGAGGACACGCCGGGGAGGCGCGCAAGCACCGGGTCGGAATGTAGCCCAAGCGTCCACGATCAGCCTGAAACGCCCGCCCGCCAGGGGTATGCCAGGGCCGGTTTGGGGTTGGATTGATCTTCAGGTTTCAGGCCCCCGCCAGGCCCGCCGGAGGCGCCCCGACCGGGCCATGTACTCATGTCCGGTCCTGCCCTTGTGAGGGGCGTGCAGGGTGCCGGTTCACGTCACCGCGGCGGCCTCGGCGTCGCGCATCGACCGCGTGCCCTTGAGCTCGATCTTGTGGCTCGAGTGCACGACCCTGTCGAGGATCGCGTCGGCCAGTGTCGGGTCGTTGAGGTAGGTGTGCCAGGCCTTGACTGGCAGCTGGCTGGTGATCAAGGTCGAGCGCGTGCCGATGCGGTCGTCCAGCAGTTCGAGCAAGTCGTTGCGCTCGGCCGGGCCCATGGGTGAGATCGCGAAGTCATCGATGACCAGCAGATCGAGCTTGGCCAACGCGACAAGCCGCCGCGCGAAGCTGCCGTCGCCGTGCGACACCTGCAGTTCATCGAACAGCCGTGCCGCTCTCACGTACAGCACCGAGAAGCCACTGCGCGCCGCCTGGTGGGCCAGGGCGCAAGCCAACCACGTCTTGCCGCTGCCGGTGGCACCCGTGATGAGCAGATTGCGCGCATGACGCAGCCAGTCGCCGCCGGCCAGTGCGGTGATGAGGCCGCGGTCCAGCGCGCGGCCGGCGCGCCAGTTGATGTCCTCGATGCAGGCTGAGCTGACCTTGAGCTTGGCCGCCTTGAGCAGCCGTTGCACGCGCCGGTCGTCGCGCCATGCGACCTCGCGCTGCACCAGCAGCGTCAGCCGCTCGTCGAAGCTCAGGCCGGCGGCGGCCGTGCTCGTAGCCTGCTCCTCGATGGCGCGGACCATGCCGTCCAGGCGCAGGCTGCGCAGTTGGTCCAGGGTGTGTTCGTTCAACATGGGATGGGTCTTCCAACGGTTGGGTTGCGGTGAGGTGTTCGGGGGTCAGTCCGGTTGGCGTATGCAGGGCCCGTGGTGATGTGCTGCTGGGCACCCTGCACGCCGCCGGTCCAGTGCCCCCGGTGCCGCCGTCCAGGCCGGACGGCGGCACGGCTGGGGGTCAGTGGGAGGAATCCGGCCCGCGCACGTTCTCGTGCTCGATGGCCGGGCTGGACGTGGCGGGGAACAGCGAGGGCTTGCGATCCAGGCCGCACTTGAGGATGTTGGTGACGCTGCGCAGGTGGGGCGCGCGGATGGCCATTGCGCGCGTGCAGGCGGCCTCCAGCCGCTCGGCGCTGTAGCGGCGCACCAGGGCCAGCAGGCCCAGGCAGGCGCGGTAGCCTTGCTCGGGATGTGGGCGGTGCTCGAGCTGCCAGGTCACCACCGCGGCAGTGCTCACGCCGATGCGCTGGCCCCAGCTGATCAGCTTGGCCGGCGTCCATTGCAGATGCGCCCGGTGCGACGCTGGCATGTGCTCGGGCGTCGTGGTGAAGCCGCCGCGCACGGTGCTCACGGGGTGGCCGGCCACGCGCTGGTTCGACGCGAAGCACTCCAGCAGGGCGCCGGTGACGCGCACGTCGATCTTGGCGCCGACGAGCCGGTGCGGCACGCTGTAGTAGTGGGCCTCGAACTCGATGTGGTAGTCGATGTTGACCTTGGCGCCGGTCTTCCAGCGGCCTATGGCATAACGCTGGTTCGGCATGGGCCGCAGCGCCGGCGCGTCGAGCGACTCGAAGGCACTGCGACGGCAGCCGGGCAGCTTCTTGAAGGGGCGGTTGTTGAGATCGATGAGCAGCTCGGCGATGGCCGTGTTCAGCTCGGCCAGGCTGAAGAAGCGGCGGTTGCGCAGCCGGGCCAGGATCCAGCGCTGCACCAGCAAAACCGAGCCCTCCACCTTGGGCTTGTCGCGCGGGTGCGCCGGGCGCGCGGCCAGCACCGCGCAGCCGTAGTGACGGGCGAACTCCTCGTAGGTCCGGTTGGGCTCGGGGTCGTAGCGGTCGGGGGTCTTGATGAGCGAGCGGGTCTGGTCGGGCACGATCAGGCGGGGCACGCCGCCGATGAACTCCAGCGCCTGCACCTGCGCGCCGATCCAGTCGGCGGTGGTCTGGCGCGGCGTGGCGCAGGCGTAGGTGTAGTTCGAGGCGCCCAGCGTGGCCACGAAGATCTGGGCCTGGGTGATCTCGCCGGTGGCCGCGTCGACGATGGGCACCGCGCCGCCGGCGTAGTCGACGAACAGCTTCTCGCCGGCGATGTGGACCTGGCGCATGGAGCGCTGCTGGCACTTGGCGAACTCGGCGTACTTGACGCAAAAGCTCGTGTACTTGTAGGCCAGCGGGTTGCCCGTGGCGTACTCCTCCCACAGCAGCATCAGGGTGACGCCAGGACGCTTGAGCTCCTGCTGCACGACGCCGAAGTCGGGGGCGAGCTGGTGGCTGCCGCGGGGCAGCGCCGGGCGGTACACCCGGGCCTCGAGGTCTTCGTCGCTGAGGCTCTGGGCAAGAGCCCAGTCCACGCCTGCCACCCGGGCCAGGGTGACGTACTTGTCCACCGCGCTCTTGGAGATCTTCAGCGCGCGGCCGACCTCGCTGTAGCTCAGCCCGGCCTGCAGGTGCAGGCGTAATGTCTCTCGGATTTGTCGCATCGTGACTCTGTTGGTTGGCATCGGCTCGTACAGCAAAAAAGCCGTGAGCCTGAGGCCGGTCAGAAAATCACTTGCGCGCCACCCCCGCCGTCCACGATCCCGCTGAAACGGCGTCCACGATCAGTCTGAAACGCCGTCCACGATCACGCTGAAATCCCGTCCACGATCAACCTGAAATGGCGTCCACGATGGGCTGAAATACGCACTCAAGCAAAGGGCGGAAGTCGAACTGCCCTACTTCCCGAACCTCAAGATCGCCTGCGGGCACTTCCGTGCGGGGCGGACGGACGCCGAGGAACACCGCAGCTTGCCTGCGGCCTACGGCAAGCT
>DATDES010000155.1:0-3042 GCA_036522975.1 Burkholderiaceae bacterium
CCCGGTGCGCGGTCCGACGATCAGGTCGGTGCCGGACACCGATTGGACGAAGGTGTCGCGCACGTCGACGCGCAGGCGCTCGAGCCCCAGCAGAAGGAAGCTGGACAGGGCAATCGAGGCGACCAGCAGGGACAGGGCAAAACGCCGGCTCCAGGCGCTTTGCGCGGCCAGAGCCAGCATCGCCTTCATGCCAGTACCACCCCTTCGGCGCGCGCCCTCGCCTCGTTCAGCGCGGGCAGGTTCAGCACGACATCGAAGCGCTGAGCCAGCGTCAGGTCGTGGCTGACGAAGACCAGGGTGCTGGCCGCCTCACGGCAGGCTGTCAGCAGCAGGTCCAGGAATTCGTCGCGCCGCTCCGAGTCCAGGGCCGACGTGGGCTCGTCGGCGATCACCAATGCCGGGCGCCCGACGAGCGCCCGCGCTGCCGCCACGCGCTGCTGCTGCCCGACGGAAAGCGTCCCGGCCCGCTGTTGCCATTCGTCGGGCCCGAGCCCCATCGACGCGAGCAGGGTTCGGGCGTGCGAGAGGCCGGCCCCCCAGCGCTCGGCCTCGCGGCGCCTGGCGACGGACAGGCGCAACGGCAGCATCACGTTGTCGATCGCGCTGAGGTAGGGCAGGAGGTTGAACTGCTGGAACAGGTAACCGATGTGGTCGGCCCGCAGGCGGTCGAGCGCAACCGGCTTCTGGCGCGAGAAGTCATGGCCCAGCACGCGCAGATCGCCGCCGGTCGGCTGCAGCACGCCCGCGAGCAGCGACAGCAGGGTGCTCTTGCCCGAGCCGCTGGGTCCGTGAACGAACACGCACGCGCCGCGTTCAATGCGCAGCGACGGCAGCACCAGACAATCGATAACTGCCCCGGGCCAGCGAAAGCGCAGGCCGGCGGCGGCAACGGCAGGCGGTTCGCTCATGGACAAGAGCAGCGCTTCTGTTGGGCCTCAGAAGGCCAGCCTGGCCGTGGCGCCCAGGTAGGCCGCGCGGGTCGGCGCGGGCTCGAAGTAGCGTTGATTGGCTTCGTTGACGATCACCGAGCCGACGTACTCCTTGCCGAACAGGTTGTCGACGCGCACGAAGGCGCTCCACCACCAGGCACCCGCCCGGCGCTCGATGCCGGCGCGCCAGTTCAGGAATCCGTAGCCGTTGGCAAATGCGCTGTTCGCGTCATTGGCGGCCACTTCGCTCGAAGCACGCCACTCGAGCGCGCTGGACAGGCCCGTGCCCGGATCGCGCCAGCGAACTTCGGCGAACAGGCTGTGGCGCGGCACGCCGGGAATCTGTCGCCCCGACAAGTCGACGCCGGCTGCGGTGACATAGCGCTCGAACTCCGCCGCCGTGAAGGTGTAGGCCAGCATCGCGCCCCAGCGCTCGCCGCCGACCGCGTCCAGCGCCAGTTCCAGCCCCTGGCGCCGGGTCTCGTCCGCATTGGTGAACGTGTTGCGCCCCCCGGACGAGGTCGCCGACACGACATCGTCTTCCGTGTCGGAGCGAAACGCCGTGGCGGTCAACTGAAGGCGCTCGTCGAAGGCCGCGCGAATGCCCAATTCGATGTTTCGACTGGTCGCCGCCTTCAGATCGAAGTTCAAGCCAGGCTGGCCATCCGGGCGATAAGCCAACTCGACCAGGGTGGGTGTCTCGAAACCGCGCCCGATCGATCCGAACAGATTGACCCGCGGGCTCAGTTGGAGGACGGCGCCGAACACCGGGTTGGTGCTGCTGTAGCGCGCCTCGCCGCTATCGTCGGGATTGGCGCCGACGATGAAGCGATCGACCGCCTCGAATCGCACGTCGCTGTGACGCACCCCGCCCGAAAGCTTCAGGGTATCGGTGGCCTGCCAGTTGCCGATCGCATATTGGTCAGCACTGCGAACCGTATCGGTCTCGTCACGGCGCAGCGCACCCTGGACACCGAAATTGTTGACGTAGCCGCGCCGCAGCTCGGCCATGCGGTCTCCCGCGACGCCGAGCGTGAACGAGTAGGCGCGCCCGTCGAGAGCGCCGCGACGCTGCCATTCGATTTGCATGCCCCCGAAGTCGCGGTCGAGATCGACGACCCCGCCCGACGAGGTGGGGCCTTGCGCCACCAGCGGAATGGCCAGGGTCTGCACGACGGCACGATCGCCACCGTAACCGCGGACCTCGAGGCTGTTTCCGACATCGAACTGGTGCCGCAGCACCAGTCCGCCCTGGAGATGCTCGATGCTCTTGCGCGTATTGAAGGCCTCGGCATTGGCCCCCGCCTGTCGCCGGTCGGCGTCGAGTTGCGCCTGTGTGAGCCCGAGCGGGTCCTGGGTCTCGGGCTGGTCGAGGGCGTTGCCGATGAGCGTGAGGGTGGTCGATTCACCGACCTGCCAGCGCAGCTTGAAGTTGGCGGTGTCGCGCTGGGCGGCGCTGTGGTCCCGGTAGCCGTCGATCTCGAAGCGCGCCAGATTCCCGGTGTAGTTGAGGGCGCCGCTCTCGCCGCCGAATTTGGCACCGAGGCGCCACGAACCATACGAACCACCGAAGGCATTCAATTCGACGGTCGGCACCTTCGGTCCGTCGCCGCTGAACAGGTGGATCACGCCCCCCGAGGCATTGCCATACAGCGCGGCGAAAGGGCCCCGAAGCACTTCCGCGCCGCGCGCGCCGTCGAGGTCGAACAGTGCGGTCTGGCCCTGGCCGTCCGGCATCGTGAGTGGGATCCCATCCTGGATCAGGCGAACGCCGCGAACCCCGAAGGTGGCGCGCGCGCCGAAGCCGCGCGACGAGACCTGCAGGTCCTGCGCATAGTTGTTCCGGTTTTGTATCACCAGACCGGGCACCCGCTGCAGGGACTCTGACAGCTTGACGCGCAGCTGCTGGTCGCGAATGGTCTCGGCGTCGACAGCATCGACCGATCCCGCGACGTCGAAGCGACGCTCGTCGACGCGGGTGCCGATGACGGTGATGGTTTCCGGCCGTGCCTGCGAGCCCGCGCCCGACTGCGCCCAGGCGGGTGCCAGCATGGCGGTGGCCAGAGACATCGCGACCCCATGCGCGGCCCCGCGGCAGGCCGGCCGAACTGGC
>DATDES010000156.1:0-6771 GCA_036522975.1 Burkholderiaceae bacterium
ATCTACGCCTCGCGGGCCCAGGGCCGCGACGTGCTGATGACCAGCACGCTCGACGGCCGCATCAAGACCCGATTGCTGTCGTCGGGCCTCGATGTACGCGAGCCGGTCTGGGGCCCGTTCAACCGCTAGTTGCCGATCATCCATAAGGAGAAGCCATGAAACGCCTAACGTTCACCCTCTGCAGCCTTGCGCTGGCGCTGCTGGCCACGGGTTGCAGCTCGGTCAAGCTCGACGAGAAGACCACCGACGTGCCGGTCGAAACGCGCACGCCGACAGCCGGTGGCGCATCAGGCGCCGGCCAGGGCACGGCGCAGTCGCAGGTGGCGACCGTCACCGTTCCTGCGGCGGCCAGCACCGGTGCGCCGCGCGTCGTCTACTTCGACTTCGACAGCTTCGTGGTCAAGGACGAGTACCGCCCGCTGATTGAAGCCCAGGCCAAGCGCATGGCATCCAACCGCAACCAGCGCGGCACGATCGAGGGCCATACCGACGAGCGAGGCGGCCGCGAGTACAACCTCGCGCTCGGCCAGAAGCGGGCCGAGGCGGTGCTGCGATCGATGACTCTTCTGGGTGTCACCGACAGTCAGCTCGAAGCGGTGAGTTTCGGCAAGGAGCGGCCGGCGGCGGCCGGCAGCGACGAGGCCGCCTGGGCCAAGAACCGCCGCGCCGAACTGAAGGACAAGTGACGTGACCACCGCGCGCATCGCAGCTGCGGTGCTGCTGCTGCTCGCAGCAGCGGCGCAGGCCCAGCTCTTCCCCGACAACGAGGCGCGCAAGGCGATCATCGAGTTGCGCGCCAACGATGAGCAGACCAGCAAGCGCCTGGCCGAACTGCTCGACCAGGTGCAGCAGTTGCGGCGCAGCCTGCTCGACCTGAACAACCAGCTCGAAGCCGTGCGCACGGACCTGGCGCGCCAGCGCGGCAGCAACGAGCAGCTGGCCCGCGACGTCGCGGAACTGCAGCGCCAGCAGAAGGATGTGGTGCAGGGCGTCAACGAGCGCATGCGCAAGCTCGAGCCGCAGACCGTAGCGCTCGACGGCAAGGAGTTCCTCGCCGACGCCGAAGAAAAGCGCCAGTACGACGAGGCCTTCGCCTTCATCCGCAGCGGCGATTTCGCCGGCGCGGTGACGGCCTTCAACGCTTTCAGCCGGCGCTATCCGGCCAGCGGCTACCTCGATTCGGTGCGCTTCTGGCTCGGCAATGCGTACTACGGCAAGCGCGAGTACAAGGAGGCGATTGCGATCTTTCGCGCTTTCATCACCGCTGCCCCCGACCATTCGCGCGTGCCCGAAGCCATGCTTGCGGTGGCCAACACGCAGGCCGAGATGAAGGACAGCAAGAGTGCTCGCGCCACGCTGGCCGAGTTGTTGAAGAGGTACCCGGAGTCCGAGGCCGCGCAGGCGGGCAAAGAGCGCTTGGCCACACTGAAATAGCGCCACTTCTAGAATTGCCCCCATGCAAGCTATCGACATGGGGGCGCTGGCCTCGCAGGTGCTGTGGGCCGCCTTCGGCCTCGCCGTGCTCTTCGGTGCGATCGCCCAGCGCACGCATTTCTGCACCATGGGTGCGGTGGCCGACATCGTCAACATTGGCGACTGGTCGCGCATGCGGATGTGGGTGCTGGCCATCGGCGTGGCGATGCTCGGCTTCAACGCGATGGTCGCCGCCGGCTACGTCGATGCCGGCAAGACGATCTACGCCGCGCCGCGCCTGACCTGGCTGTCGGCCATCGTCGGTGGCCTGATGTTCGGTTTCGGCATGGTGCTGGCGTCGGGGTGCGGCAGCAAGACCCTGGTGCGCATCGGCGGCGGCAATTTGAAATCGCTGGTGGTCTTCGTCGTGCTGGGCTTAGCCGCGTTCGCGACGCTGAAGGGCATCACTGCCGTCGCACGCGTCACGACGGTCGATCGGGTCGCGCTTGAGTTTGCGGGAAGCCAGGACTTGCCGTCGCTGGTGGCGCGTGGCCTCGGCTGGGCCAAGGGCCAGGCCGCGCTGCTGCTCGGCCTGCTCTTCGGCGGCGGGCTGGTGGCCTGGGTCCTGGCGCGACGCGAAGGCCGCAGCGGCGACGTGTTGCTCGGCGGCCTGGGCATCGGCGCGGTGATCGCGGCGATGTGGTGGGTGTCGGGCCGCTTGGGCTACGTCGCCGAAGACCCGAACACGCTGCAGGAGGCCTTCGTCGCGACCAACTCGCAGCGCATGGAGGCGCTGTCGTTCGTCGCGCCGATCGCCTACACACTCGATTGGCTGCTGTTCTTCAGCGACAAGAGCAAGCTTCTGACGATCGGCATCGTCAGCACGGTGGGCGTCGTCGTCGGCTCGGCGGCGTGGGCCCTTGCCAGCCGCAGCTTCCGTTGGGAAGGATTCGCGAACGCCGAAGACACTGCGAACCATCTCGTCGGTGCGACGTTGATGGGCGTTGGTGGCGTCGCTGCGCTCGGCTGCACGATCGGGCAAGGCGTGTCAGGCGTGTCGACGCTGGCCATCGGCAGCTTCATCGCGCTGGCGTCCATTATTGCCGGTGCCGTCCTCGCGCTGCGCTACCAGACCTGGCGCATCGAGCGCATGGCATGACGGCGCCGACTGAGTGATCGCCGTTCAAGCCCCCGACCTGGAACGCCGCTTCGGCGGCCTGCGCCGCCTGTACGGCGACGCCGGCTACGCGCGCCTGCGGGCTGCACGTGTCGCCGTGGTCGGCCTCGGTGGCGTCGGCTCGTGGGCCGTCGAAGCGCTGGCGCGCAGCGGGGTGGCCGAGCTGACGCTGATCGATCTCGACCACATTGCCGAGTCGAACGTCAACCGCCAGGTGCAGGCCATCAGTGCCACGCTCGGCCAGAGCAAGGCGCAGGCCCTCGCGGCCCGCGTGGCCGACATTCACCCCGGTTGCGCGGTCCATGTGGTCGAAGAGTTCGCCGCGGCCGACAACTGGCCCGCCTTGCTGCCGCAGGCCATCGACGCCCTCATCGATGCCTGCGACCAGGTGCGCGCCAAGCAGGTGCTCGCGGCCTGGACGCTGCAAGCGCGGCTCGCCTTCGTCTGCGTCGGCGCCGCCGGCGGCAAGCAGCTCGCGCACGCGGTCGAGATCGATGACCTCGCGTCTGCCACGCACGACCCCCTTCTGGCGGCGCTGCGTCAACGCCTGCGCCAGCAGGAAGGCGGCGCGCGCAAGGGTCCGATGCGCCTGCGCTGCGTGTTCTCGCGCGAGAGTGTGCGGTTGCCTGAAGGGGAGTGCGCCATCGATGGCAACCTCAATTGCCACGGCTACGGATCGACCGTCACCGTGACCGCCAGCTTCGGGTTCGCAGCTGCCGGCGAAGTGATCCAACAGCTGCTGCAAAGACCTGCCGAAGCGGTCGAAAAACAGCCCCTATAATGCCGCGCTCTGCAGCCGGGTTGTTAGCTCAGTTGGTAGAGCAGTAGACTTTTAATCTATTGGTCGTGGGTTCGAGTCCCGCACAACCCACCACTCGATTTCCTCGAGCGGGTCCTTAGCTCAGTTGGTAGAGCAGCGGACTCTTAATCCGTTGGTCGAAGGTTCGAATCCTTCAGGGCCCACCAATCAAATCAACGGCTTAGCGCTAGCGCTAGGCCGTTGTCACTTGGGGAACGTGACGAAAACGTGACAACTCGACCACGTTTCTGTCACGCCCTGCCTCGATCCGAGACGCCGCCACCAACAGGTCCTCCGTCGCAGACTTGGCATAGCGGTCGACCATCTGCCGCGACTTCCAGCCGCCCAGGTCCTTGAGTTCGTCGCAGGAGGTTCCCGCCTCCCGATGCAAGACGCCCAGGTGTGCCGCAGGTCGTGAAAGCGGAAGACCTCCTCTTCGGCCATGTCCATGCGGAAGTGGTTCGATCAACCCACGGGGTCTTGGTCTTCAACGCCTCAGCCCCCAATCAGCCGCCGGGCAACATCGATTGCCATTGCCACGGCCACCGCGATCACCAGCGCGGCAAAAGTGCCGCGCGTCACGCCCAGCGGGAGGCGATGGCTCACCAGGCGTGCAGCCAGCAGACCTCCGACCAACGCCGCAGCGAACCTGCCAGTGATCGGCCACGGAATCGCCACGCCCTGCAGCACCGCGGCCAGCGCGCCGAAGCCCGTGACCAGCGAACCCACCATCAACGAGGTGCCCACGAGCGATGGCGCGTCGAGCCGCGTGAAGCGCGAGAGCATAGGCACCAGCACGAAGCCGCCGGAAACACCGAGCAGGCCAGACAGTCCGCCCGTAATTGCGCCGATGCACGAAAAGCTGCCGAACGCGCGCCTGTTCCAGATGAAGCGACCGGTGGCCGGATTGAGTTCGGCGACTGCGCTGGCGGGCACTGCGCTCAGCTGCGCTTCGACACGCGCGGCCTGTGCCGTCTGGTGCAACTGGCGCCACGCCACGAAGGCCAGCATCAGCACGAAGACGATGCGCAGCGTCAAGTCATGCATGCTATGTGCCAGCGCGATGCCCAACGCGCTGAAGGGCCAGCCCAAAAGGGCGATGAACAGCGCCGCGCGGTAGCGCACGGTGCCGTGCCTCAGGCCTTCGAGCGTGCCCACCGCGGCCGCGAGGCTCACGCCCACCATCGCGATAGGCGCAGCTTGCGGCATGGTCAGGCCCAGCGCGAACACCAGCGCCGGTACTGCCAACACACCACCACCTGCGCCGGTCAAGCCCATCACCACACCGATGGCCAAGCCGAGGACGAGCGCAACTGTCACGATAGAGAGACCGTTAGATATACGGGGGAACTAGACCATTCGGCGAAAACGACGCATCCCCACTCATTGGCGCGCTGAGCGAATTGGCGAGCGCAAGGATACCTGTCGGGCTTGGGTGAGACTTGGCTACCGATCCGTCTTACCACCTGTGGATCACCAGGTAGCGGCCCCCGGGGGGTGGGACGCGCCGCCAACATCTCGATCGTTGGGTGCAACGCTGAAGGCGGCCTGACGCGCTTGATCAAAGTCGCATGGGCTCGCCTGGCGCCGACGGCAGCGGCAGCAATGCCGCCAGTTCCTGACACATCGGTGGCGTCATCAGCCGCGCCACGCCGCTGGCTAGCAGCGCGCAAGCCATCAGGCTGAGAACCATGGCATGGCCCGAAACCATGTCCATCACGATGATGAAGGCGGTGATTGGCCCCTGGGCCGTGGCTGCGAGAAAGCCCACCATGCCGAGCGCGATCAAGGGGATCGCCGCTTCTCTGCCAACGCCGGCCAGCAGGGCGACGGCAGGCCACGCACTGAGGTAACGATCAAGCGAGAGAACAGGCCGCCGGCGAGCCCGGCCACAAGCGCCACCAACAGCCCGGGCAGCAGCAACGACCACGACAAGGACTGCACGCGCAGACGGCCGAAGTAGGTCTCGTTTCCAAACGCGGACACGGCAACCAAGCCGGCCAACACGATGCTCGAAATCACCAGCGCGCTGTGCGACATGCTGCGCCGCCGCGAGAGCTGTTCGAGCGCGAAGACGATGCCACCCAGCGGGGTGTTGAACGCAGCCGCAATGCCAGCGGCAGCACCGGCCACCATGAGGTCATGGGCATCGATACCCGAGCCGCTCGATAGCCAGCGCCGAGCGTGCAACATCACACCCGCTCCGACCTGGACGGTCGTACCCTCGCGGCCGATCGACAGCCCCGCTAGCAAGCCGCCCGACACGAGCACGACCTTGTGCATCGACAGCCGCAGTGATACGAGCCAGGACAGCTGGGCAGGTTGCAAGTCGTGGTCGAGTGCCCGCACCACCTGCGGAATGCCGGAGCCGAGTGCGCCGGGCGCATGGCGCCGCGTCCACCAGAGCAGCAGCACGGTCAGCAGCGGCGTCCACAACAGCGGCAGGAAGTCCGCATACGGCCGGAGCTGCTGCATGCGGCCAAATGCGTGACTCGCAGCTTTGGCGAGCAGCGTGAACCAACCACGACCGCGCCCGTGGCAATGACATAGGCCAGCACCACCGCGCGATCCACCCATTGCCTGCCGGCCAGTACCTCGCGTTGCAAGTAACGCCACATGCGGCAGCGTTCCGCAACTCGGCGCGCAGACTACATCTGCGCGAGCGGGATGCCCGCGGCGCGCTCGTCGGCATGCAGTTCGGCCAAGAGGCTCGCCAGGTCACGGTCCAACCGCTCAAGTGTGGTCGCGTCGAGGCGGCCCAGCGCCTCGGGTAGGACGCCCGCGAAGGGCCCCGGGGCCTTGCGCAATACACGACCGCCTGCCACGGCGACGCGCAACTGCACAGCCCGGCGGTCGGATCCGTTCTTCTCGGCCACCACCAACTCCAAGGTCACCAGTGCCTTGACCAGGTTGCTCGCCGTGGTCTGGTGAATGTCCATGGCCCGCGCCAGGCCGTTGACGCCGATGCCCGGATTGGCGCGGACAACGCTCAGCGCCCATAGCTGGGCGCCGCCGATACCTGCTTTCTTCTCGACCTGCTGGAAGTGCGTCTTGACGGCGTTGAACACGAGCCGGAAGCGTCGCAGCACCCGGGTCACCGGCTCGCCGATTTGAGGCGCTGGCGGCGGCTCCGTGGCGATGGGTTGGGATGCGCGGGAGCGGGCTGGTGCAGGCATGACGCGATGATAGGTGGCAGGGCCCCGTGGGCTTGGCCAGGCGTGCAGCGCAGCGGTGGACTTCGATTGCCCCGCCGCCGCGGCGCAAACAAAAAAAGCGGGGCCCACAATGGGCCCCGAATCGTTAGCTCCTGACTGCCCAGCGCCAAGTACTCGATGGGCAGCGGCTCGGAGTGTATTTGTTTCAATGCATTTGTACAGACAGC
>DATDES010000157.1:0-7938 GCA_036522975.1 Burkholderiaceae bacterium
TGCAAACCCATCGCAAAGCGCTGTTCGTCGACGTGCGGATGGAGATCGAGTACCTGTATGTCGGCCATCCGCCGGGTGTCGTGCACCTGTCCTGGTACGAGTACCCGGAGATGCAGCCTCACGCGAAGCGCTTCGCCTTGCTGGTCAAGCGAGAGGCCGGCGACGACCTGGCGCGTCCGGTGGTACTGATCTGCCGCTCGGGAACGCGCACGGTCGAGGCCGGCAAGGCCCTCGAGCGCGCCGGTTTCGCCGAGGTGGTGAATGTGCTGCACGGCTTCGAGGGCGATCTCGACGCCCACTTCCAGCGCGGCCGGCTCAACGGCTGGCGCTTCGACGGCCTGCCTTGGGAACAGCTCTGACTTACTGCAGGGTCGGTGGATCGCCGGACGCGGGCTCGCGCGCCGTGGCACGCTTCTCGACGAACAGGCGCGCGCCGGCCTCGCCGGTAGCCCACAGCGCCAGTCGTTCGGCGTCCATCGGGCGCGCAAACAAGTAGCCCTGAAACTCGTCGCAGCCCAGGGTCTGCAGGATGTCGCGCTGGCGCTCAGTCTCGACACCTTCGGCAACCACGCTCAGGCCCAGCGCATGGGCCAGCCGGATCACCGCGTCGACCACCGCCATCGCGTCGCCGCTCTGCCCCAGGTCGGCGACGAAGCTGCGGTCGATCTTCAACTGGCGCGCCGGCAGCGTGCGCAGGTAGGCCAAGCTCGAGTGCCCGGTGCCGAAGTCATCGATCGCGAGCGACGAGCCGGCCCGCGCGAGCTGGGCGAAAGAGCGCAGGGTCGCGGTGGTGTCTTCCATCGCCACGCTCTCGGTGATCTCGAAGGTCAACAGCGTCGCATCGACGCGGTGCCGCGCAAAGGTATGGCGGATGCGCTGCACCAAGTCGTCCTGGCGCAACTGGTGCGCCGACAGGTTGACCGCGACGCGGATGCGCAGGCCGGCCTTTTCCCAGGCACGGATCTGTCGGCAGGCCTCGTTGAGGACCCACTCGCCGACGGCTCCGATCAGGCCAAAACGCTCCGCGACCGCGATCAGTTTCTGTGCCCCGACCGCGCCGCGCAGTGCGTGCTGCCACCGTACCAAGGCCTCGACGCCAGTGAACTCGCCGGTGTGCGCATCGACCTTCGGTTGGTAGTACAGCTCCAGTTCGTCCTGCTCGATCGCCTGCCGCAGGTCGTTCTGCAAGGCCAGTTGGTCGCTGGCGTCGAGTTCCATGCGAGGCTCGAAGAAGGCGTAGGTCGAGCCACCGGTGCGCTTGACCGCAAACATCGCCGAGTCGGCGTTGCCAATCAAGCGGTTGGTCGGCCCATGCTCCGGGAACAAGGCGATGCCGATCGAACACGACAGGCGTGCCTCGCGGCCTCCGGCCAGCAAGTACGGGGCAATCAGAGATTGCAGCGTGCGCTGGGCAACCGCCGCGGCAGCCTCCTGCGATCCCGGCGCGGCCACCAGCAGCAGGAACTCATCGCCGCCGATGCGGGCCGCCGTGTCCTGCGCCCGTGCCAGGGCCGACAGGCGCCGTCCGACCTCCTGCAGCACTTCGTCGCCGGCACCGTGACCGAACGACTCGTTGACCGCCTTGAAGCCGTCGATGTCGATGAACAGCACCGCCATCGCCGCCGGACTGCGGCCGACATGGTCGAGCAGGTGATCCAGCCGTTCTTCGAAGTGTGGCCGGTTCGGCAGGCCGGTCAGCGGATCCTGGAAAGCCAGTTGACGCAGGCGCTTGTTGGCCACATGAAGTGAACTCGACAACGACTGTGCACGCCGACCGGTGCGCGAATCGACCAGGGCGCAGATTAGGGCCATCACCAGCACGAAGGCGCCGAAGGCCAGTGCCAAGACAACCAATTGCGCATCGACAGCGTTCGGCGGCACAGCCGTCGCGAGGCCGTCGACATCGGCCGGCGTCACCAGGGCGGGCCGAACGACCGCTGACAGGGCCAAGGACTGGCTGATCAACCAACCCAGCGCGAATGCGCCACTGCCGGCCAAGCGTTGCGACAGGGACCAGGTGAAGCGCGGCCGCTTCTGGCCATTGAGCAACCACAATGCGACCCAGAGGCCAATGGCTGCCGTGGCCAAAGCAGCAAGCGTCGGCGCCGCGGCAAGGGCTTGCCAGTACGGCGGCACGGCCATCGCCGAGCCAAGCGCCACGTACACCAGCGCCATCGCGGGCAAGAGCAGCAGCACCGTGGTCGCATGGGCCACCCGTGAGGGCAGCCAGCGCGACATCAGCAACGTGAGGGCGCAGGCTCCCACGGACAGGCCCCACGCGAAGAGGAACGGCCTGGCGTGGAACCAGGTACCCGGTGCTGTCTGCGTGGCCCGCCACAAGCCGAGTTGCAGGACCCACAGCCCGGTACCCACGGCGATGGCCGCGCCTGCGACCCAGCCGCTGGCCACGACCCAGTCATGCGAACGCGCTTTGCGCAGGGCATGGGCGAGGATCGCGATCGTCGCCGCCGCGCCGACGAGCAAGCAACCCGTGGCGGCCAGGGTCAAGGGCTGGGAACTCAACGAAAGCAAAGGCATCTGCGGGAGCACGAATCGAAACGAACCAAGGAGCGGATTGTTGCCGAGGCTTCTGTCAACCTCGGCTTGCCACGCGAAATGGCGCGCCCCTCGTTCCTGGGGTGCCCTGGCGCGCTCATGCGGCGGCGCTGAATCCGATGCCGCGACGCTCGCGCACGCCAGGCTTGACGCGGTGTTCGCTCTCCAGCTGGGCAAGAAACTCATCGGGCCCGAAGGCCGCAGCCAGGATCTCGACCTGCCGCTTCACGGCGGCAAAGTCGCCCGGCGTGAGCTGGTCGAGTGCCGCCAGGCGCTGGCGCTGTTCGGACGACAAGCTCAACGCATCACCGACCAGCGCCTCGGCGACGAACATCGCGACCCGTTGAGCGGCCGTCAGCGGCTTGAAGCGCACCTTGAACGTGAAGCGACGCAACGCGGCCTCGTCGATCTCGTCGAACAGGTTGGTGGTGCAGACGAACAGGCCGCCAAAGCGTTCCATGCCTTGCAGCATTTCGTTGACCTCGGTGACCTCGTAACTGCGCTCGGCACGCTGGCGGCTGCGCAGAAAACTGTCGGCCTCGTCGAGCAGCAGAACGGCGTTCTCGGTTTGTGCCTCTTCGAACATCTTGGCCATGTTCTGCTCGGTCTCGCCAACGTACTTGCTGAGCAGGTCGCTCGCCTGGCGCACCAGCAGCGGTAGCTGCAGCGCGTGCGCGATGTACTCGGCCAGGGCCGTCTTGCCGGTGCCCGGCGGGCCGTGAAAGCACAGCGTGCCATGGCCGCGGCGGCGCAGCGCCTCGACGATGCGCGGCAGCTCGAAATGGGATTCGACATTCAACAGCGACAGGTCGTAGGTCGTGACGACCCGTCGAGCGGCATGGCGCTGGCTGTCTTGCCCGAGCGCCCTGTCGGCGTTGCCGAGTTGGCGTTCGATCAGGGCTTCGATGCCGAGCGCGCCGGCGCGGCCAGCCTGGCCCGGTTGCGTCAGCGCGGCGAAACGCACTGCGGTCCGGATCTGCGCTGGGGTCAGACCCCGCCGCTCGGCCAGCTTGGCGGCAAAGCCATCACCCACCTCAATACCCGTCAGCGCCCGGGCCACCAATGCCTCGCGCGCACCCGGCGGCGGCGACTTGAGCTCGAGGTGGTATTGGAAGCGGCGCCGAAACGCCGGGTCGATCTGCTCGATGCGGTTGGTAACCCAGATCACCGGCACCGGGTTCGTCTCGAGGATCTGATTCACCCAGGCCTTGCCGCTGACGCTGGCCGACAGCGGCGCATCGCTAGCGTCCAGGCGCGCCATCAGCTGCGCCGCATCGGCCGAAATCGGCGGGAATACATCCTCGACCTCATCGAACAGCAACGCCACATTGGCACTGCCCTTCAGGAACACCTGGCTGATCTGGAGCGAGCGATAGCGATCGCGACCGGTCAGCGAATTGCCGTCGCGGTCGGCGTATTCGACCTCGTACAGCTCCAGACCGGCAGCCTGAGCGCAGACCTTGGCCAGTTCGGTCTTGCCGGTGCCCGGCGGGCCATAGAGAAGCACGTTGACGCCGCTCGCATGCGCGGCAACCGCATTGGCCAGCAGGGTGGTCAGGACCTGAACGTCGTCAGCGACAAAGGCGAAGTCGCCGCCGTTCAACTCGCTCTTGGTGGCCGGCCGCGTGAACACCGCCATCAGGTCGCTCGGCGCCGGGTACTCGCGCATCAGGACCGGCGGCAACTGCTCGCTGACCTTCATCAGGTCGGCCAGGTCGGTGATGTTGTGCTCGGAGATCAGGTTCTCGACCATGCCTGTGCGCTCGAGGCGCGAGCCGGCGCGCAGGGCCTCGGCGACGTCGCGCTCGTCGACGCCGGCCACGGCCGCGATCGCGGCATAGGCTTCCTGCGCACTGCCCACCTTGAACTCGACCAGCAGGCCGCGCAATTCGCGCTGGTAGCGCGCGAGGGTGCCGTAAAGCAGTAGCGCGCGCTCGGCCGGATTGAGCTGCAGCAGCCCGGCCAGCGCGTCGATGTTCTTCTGCACCAGGGTCGATTCCTTCTTCAGGCTGCGCGCGAGCCAGTCGGACGTGGCACCGAGCACCGCCAGCAGGTCCTTCGGCGCGTCCTTGACGTACTCGTCGATGTAGAAGAAGAGGTTGCCTTCTTCGTAGGGGCCACGCCAGGCGCCAAACCGCTGCATGAAGGCCTCGTCGCCCAAGGCCTCGTGGCCACGCCATTGCTCGTTGCCCTTGCAGCGCCGCCCGAGGAACTCGCGTAGGCGATGCAATGCGGTCACCGGCCATACCAGATGGCGACCGGTGAGGGACAGGAGGCTGGCCCAGTCACGGCGCAGGTTGAAGCGTGCCGCGTTGCGCAGCGTCAGCGCCAGCACGAACTGCGAACACATGCGGTCGAGCACCGGCGCGTCGCGCAGGCCCGGCGACAACACGATCTGGACTTCGGCGCGAACTCTCACGGCGCTAACCTCCAGCGACCACGGCGGCCCAATGCGGGCCAGGGTTCACCCCATCTTGGCGCAGCGCCGCACCGGGGGCAAGCCCCGTGGCACTACGCTGCGTGCGGTTATGCGCTCAGTGCAGCACGAGAGGCTGCTGCGCCAAGGCGCCATAGCGCCCGATCAGCTCGTCGAGTTCCTCTTCGCTGGGCCCGGTTTCGACCAGCGCATCGACCGCGGCTTTGAATTGCAGCGCGGCGGCACCATCGAGAAAGATTTCCTTGCGTGCAAACTTGTCCACGATCTCGTAGCCACCCCGCCGCGGTGCATTGCCGGCCGCAGCGTCAGCGCCGGTGTCGCCGCCGCTGTCGCCGAGGTCGAACTGCACGACGGCAAAACTGTCCGAGTTGTAGAGCATCAACATGCCAGGTTCTCCTTGGCACCCAGATAGGCCCTGCAACGCGGAATTCAAGGTCCTGGATGACAGGCAGCTCTCAGCGTCACTCGCGTTCACGCAGCAGATCCAGGGCCGTACCACCCCCGGACGGCGTCTGCAGAACACGCAGCGGGAGATACGACTGAGCGGGGTCAAGCCAAACGTCGACACGCGTGTCGTATGGCCTGCGCGGCTCGCGCAGCAGCTTCAAGGCGGGCACGCCGTCGATCGTCTCGGTGCCCTGGACCACGAAGGTCCAGACGTCGGCATCACCGCGCGCACCGGCCACCGACAGAACGACGCTGGTCCCGGCGATGAAGCGTTCCGGCGCTGCCGCCACGATGGCGGGCAACTGGACCGTCCAGCTCAGGCGGTCCTGTGCTCCGGGCAAGAGGGGCAACTCATGGGTCGGCCCGGAGAAGGTGATCTTGCCAACGTCGCGTTGAAAGTTCGCCGCTTGGCGGTCGCGGCCGCGGCGCCGCACCGCGAAACGATCCGGCGCCACGCCGGCGGCGTCGATCTCGCCCTGGCTGGCCCACTCGAGTAGCGCGACGCCGGCGACCCAGCCTTCGAGACGCAACTGGTAACGACCATCTGGCGCGAGTTTCCAGTGCAGTTCGGCTTCGCCCGTCGCCAGGCCTCGCTGCAGGCGGTAGCGCCAGCGCCCTGGCGGTGGCAAACGGGTGGCGTAGACGGGGACATGACCCGACTCGACAGGCGACTCGCCTGACAGACCCGGGTCGGGCACTACAGCGGGAACCCCTTCGGCCGCCGCCTGCGCGGACGGCGAGGCCGGCGTCACGTCGGGTGGCGGCGCCTTGCGTTGGATCGGCTTCGGCATCACAGGGGCAGCAGCCACCGCCGCCTCGGCGGGCAGTGCAGGTGGCCCCGCCGGCATCACGCTGCGTACCTGCATCGCCGGAGCCAACATCGGCGCCCCGTCAGCATCGCGCCGGTCCGGGCCCAGCGCGAACATTGCGATGACGTGCAGCGCCAGCACCAGCGCGCCGAGGCAGCACAGGAGGAGCCGGTGTTGTCGGACGGGGCGGGTCAAGGGACAGCGATCGGGAATCGAATCACAATGGAGCCATGAAGCTCGCTACCTACAAGGACGGCTCGCGCGACGGCCAGCTGGTCGTTGTCTCACGCGACCTCGCCAGCGCCCATTTTGCGACCGGCGTCGCATCGCGCCTGCAACAAGTGCTCGACGATTGGAATTTCCTGTCGCCGCAGTTGCAGGACCTGTATGTGACCCTGAACCAGGGCAAGGCGCGCCACGCCTTCGAATTCGTGCCCGAGATGTGCGCGGCGCCACTGCCGCGCGCCTACCAATGGGCCGACGGGTCGGCCTACCTGAACCATGTGGAACTGGTGCGCGCAGCCCGCAAGTCCGAGGTGCCGACCAGTTTCTACGAAGACCCCCTGATGTACCAGGGCGGCAGCGACGACTTCCTGGGCCCCCGCGACGATGCGCCCTTCGCCAACCTCGACTGGGGGATCGACTTCGAAGCCGAGATCGCGGTGATCGTCGGTGACGTGGCCAACGGCGCCACACCCGACCAGGCCCTGGAAGGCATTCGGCTCGTGATGCTGGCCAACGACTGGAGCCTGCGTCACCTGGTCCCCAACGAACTGGCCAAGGGCTTCGGCTTCTTCCAGAGCAAGCCCGCCACCGCCTTCAGCCCGGTGGCGGTGACACCCGACGAACTCGGCGACGCCTGGCAGAGTGGGCGTGTGCACCTGACGCTGCAGGCGACCTGGAACGGGGAGCTCGTCGGTCAATGCGAAGCGGGTCCGGAGATGACCTTTCATTTCGGCCAGCTCATTGCCCACATCGCGAAGACTCGAAACGTACGCGCCGGCTCGATCGTCGGCTCGGGCACCGTCAGCAACAAGGACTGGAGCAAGGGCTACAGCTGCATCGCCGAAAAGCGCTGCATCGAAACCATCGAAGACGGCGCGCCGAAGACGCCGTTCATGCAATACGGCGACACCATTCGCATCGAGATGATGGGACGTGACAAGCAGTCGATCTTCGGCGCGATCGAACAGAAGGTGATTTCGCCCTGACGCCGGCGATCCCCGCCGGCGCTGCGCTCAGCGCTTCTTGGCGGCGGTCTTGGCTGCCGGCTCCGGGCTCACGGCCCCTTGCTCCAGCGCGCTCATCATTCCGACCAGCACGCCGCTGGCCATCGCCGCATAGCTCTCGGCCAGCGCCTGCGCAGCCTTCATGCCCGCAGCTCGGCTGCCGCGCAGCCCCTCCTGCACCTGGCTGGCGAACTGCTCGGCCGTGGTTGCCGCCGACGAGCCCGACAGGGTACCGCCAGCCTGCATCTTCTCGAGCATCTCCTGCCACGGCGCCGTCAGCGGCCCGGCACCGGCCGCCGCCTTCTTGACCGCACCGATCAGGGTGTCTTCGAATTTGTCGAGGTCGTCCACGGCCTTCTTCAAGTGCTTCTCACGCAGGTCGGCGCCGCGATCGACGAACTGCTGCAGGGCGGCACGGTTGGCCTGCACGGCCTTCAGCAACGCATCGTCCATGCCGGCA
>DATDES010000158.1:0-6474 GCA_036522975.1 Burkholderiaceae bacterium
AGCCATCGGGCGCTGCCCTGACGGCAAGGCCTGCGCCGAGCGTTCCGCCAGCGCCGCCCTTGTTGTCGATGATGAACTGGCGCCCGAGGTTCTTGCTCATCAGCGCGAACAGCGGCCGGGCAAAGGCGTCGGTGCCGCCGCCGGGCGGGAAGGGCACGACGATGGTCACTGGTTTGGTCGGCCAGGCCTGGGCCCGGGCGAGCGGTGCCGCCAGGGTGAGCAGCGCGGCAGCAGCGATGGCGGTCGCGAGCAAGCGGCCCAGCTTGAAGTCACTCATTCGATGTCTCCAGGGATTCATTGGAATGTGCAAGTCACAACAGCGCCGAAACCGCCCGGCTGTGCGCCACCTTGCCGTGGGCGAAGCGGTCGTGGTGCAGTTCGATCTTGCCAAGGTCGTAGAGGTAATTCACCATCAGTCCGGCCGACTGCTTCAGGCCCTTGGCCGAGAGGTTGGCGCTCGAGTTCAGGCGCTCCAGACGCGCTCCATTGTCGAGGTGAAAGCGCGCCACCGGATCCCCTTGCGGCTGAGGGGAAACGTGTACGAGGTAATGCGCGGCCAGGCGCCACAGCGCGTGATGCGCGAGGCTCGACAGCGCAGCCAGGCGGGTGGGCTGCGTCAGCGCCGCGAAGTCGCCGTTGCAGGCCTGGCGCAGCAGCGCCAGTGCCGCAGCACTGTCGCCGAGGGCGGCCGGCTCGACACGCTGGAGCCAGGCCATCAAGCCGGGGATCGGCGACAGGGTGCAGAAGGTCTTCAATTGCGGCAACTCCCGCTTCAGGTGCTCGGCCACCCGCTTGATCAGGAAGTTGCCCAGCGACACCCCTCTGAGACCCGGCTGGCAGTTGCTGATCGAGTAGAACACCGCCACCTTGAACTGATCGGCGACCAGGGGCTGCGAGCGCTTGTCGATCAGCGGCGCGATCGCATCGGCCATCTCTGGACCGAAGGCAACCTCGACGAAGATCAGCGGCTCGTCGGGCAATTGCGGGTGAAAGAAGGCGAAGCAGCGCCGGTCGGGCTGCAGGCGCCGGCGCAGGTCGTCCCAGCCGTCGATCTGGTGCACCGCCTCGTGGTGGATGATCTGCTCGAGCAGTTGTGCCGGTGAATTCCAGTCCACCTCGCGCATCTCCAGGAAGCCGGGGTTGAACCACGACGAAAGCAGGTGCAGCAGGTCAGCCTCCACCACGCGCAACTGCGCCTGCCGGGGCAGACGTTCGAGCAGCGCGCGGCGCAGGCGCACGATCGCCGCGGTGCCGCCGGGGGCGCCGTTCAGGCGTCGGAACAGCTCTTGCCGCGGCGGCTCGGCCAGGCGCGTCAGGTGGATCAGGGCGTCGGCACCAGGTGCCTCGGCATAGGCCCGCGCGGCTCCCAGCACGGCCTGCGGGTCGGGGCTGAAGTCGCTGGCCAGGCGGTCGAAGAATCGCGTCCGCTGCTCGTCGTTCAGGGCATCGATGCGCTTCACGATCTCCTTGGCCAGCAGCGGCCCGTTGGCTTCGCCACGGACCGACAGCAGCCGACGGCAGTCGGCGAGGACCTGACGCAGTGGGGTCGTATCGGCCATGTTAGGGTGTTAGCGAGTATCGTGATGCCCCGCCATTACAGCATCGGCGCCCACGCCCACCACCCCCCACAGGAGACGACCCCAATGCAACGCATCGGATTCATCGGCGCATCAGGAATGATGGGCCACGGCATGGCCAAGAACCTGCGCGCCAAGGGCTACCCGCTGACCCTCACGGTGCACCGCAACCGCGACCGCGTCGCAGACCTGCTCGCCGCCGGCGCTACGCTGGCCCCGACGCTGGCTGACCTGGCGCGAAACAGCGACATCGTCTTCCTCTGCGTCACCGGATCGCCCCAGGTCGAGGCTGCGGTGAGCGGCCCCGACGGCCTGCTCTCTGGCGCGGCCCGAGGGATGATGATCGTCGACACCTCGACCGCCGAGCCCGAATCGACCAACCGGCTCCGCGCGCTGTGCGAGGCACAGGGGGTGCAGTACGTCGACGCCCCCTTGGCGCGCACCCCGGTCGACGCCGAAGCCGGACGGCTGAACGTGATGGTCGGCGCGACCGATGCGCAGTTCGCCCAGCTCGAGCCGGTCCTGAAGGCCTTCGCCGAAAACGTGTTCCATGTCGGTGCGCCAGGTGCCGGCCACGTCATCAAGCTGCTGAACAACTTCATCGCCCAGGCCAGTTGCACCGCGGTGGCCGAAGCCTTTGCCGTCGGGCAGAAGGCCGGCATCGACCTGAAGCAGCTGATCAAGCTGATGTCGGCGGGCCTGGTCAACTCGGGCCTGATCCAGATCATGGCCAAGACGCTGGACGGTGACCTCGGCGGCATGAAGTTCGAGCTCAACAACGCCCGCAAAGACATCCGGTACTACACCCACCTGGCCGAGGGTCTCGGGGTGCCCACCGTCGTCGGCGAGGGCGTCCACCAATCGCTGGCCCTGGCCTGCGCGCTGGGCTACGGCGAGAAGTTCGTTCCCTCGCTGGTCGAGGCCCAGGAGAAGCTCACCGGCGCCCGCATCGTGGCGCGCTGACCGGCTCAGTGCTGGTTCGGCGGGTGCGGCTGCAGCTTGGGCAGCGGCAAGACCGCGGCCTCGGCGGTGCGGCAGGTTTCGGTCTTGTCGACGACGGTCCACTCGCCCCCGGTGCTGAGGCAGACCGACTGGGCCAGGTTGCGCCGCTCCCGCGCCCGGTCTGGCCCGGTGGCGACCCGGAACAGCGCCGCCCCGACCGCGACCAGGGTCACGATGAGGAAGGCCACCTGGGCGCCGCGCAGATTCAACATGGTGCATCGACTCACTGCTGCCGACAGTAAGCGCAATGTTGCCCGATCGGCGTGCAAACTGCATGCCGGCCCGGCGCGACCCCCCACGCACCAAGGCGATGCGGGGGCGGCCGCTTGCGCTGAGGTCAGAACGTGCTACAGCGTGCCGGGCGGGAACAGGCGCGGCAGGAACAGCGGGATGCTGGGCCACAGGATGATGGCGGCCAGGACCAGCAGCATCGGCACCAGCATGATCATGGTGTCCTTCAACGCATCGACGATGCGTATCTTGGCCACCGCGCAGGCGATCATCAGGCACAGCCCGTAAGGCGGCGTGACCAGGCCGAAAGCCAGCGAGACGATGCCGACGATCGCGAAGTGCACCGGGTCCATGCCGGCGCTCATCGCCAGCGGCTGCAGGATCGTGCCGACGATGATGATCGCAGGGATCGCGTCGAGGAAACAGCCCACCGCCAGAAAGACACCGGCAATGAAGAAGGCGGTCGTGGTCGGTCCCATGTCCCAGGTGGCGACGCCGGCGAGCAGCGCCTTCGGGATCTGGTAGTAGGCCAGCAGCCAGCCGAAGGCGCTGGCGGTACCGACGCAGAACAGCGTGACGCCGGCCAGCTTGCCGGTGTCCAGCAGCGCGCTGTGCAGGCCCTTCAAGCCCATCTCGCGGTAGACGAACAGGGTCAGGCAGCCGGCGTAGAGCACCGCGATGGCGGCCGACTCTGTGGCAGTGAACCAGCCGAAGATCTTGCCGCCGACGATGATGAAGGGCGTCATCAGCGCCGGGATCGACACCAGCGCGGAGGCGAAGACCTCGCGCAGGGTGGCGCGCGTGTAGGTCGGGTAGCCGCGGCGCTTGGCATAGGCATGCACCGTAGCCATCTGTGCCAGGCCGATCAGCAGGCCGGGGATGATGCCGGCCAGCATCAGCGCACCGATCGACACGGTGAGCACGCCGCCCCACACGATCATCAGGATCGACGGCGGGATGATCACGGCCATCACCGCCGATACTGCGGTGATCGCCACCGAAAAGCTGACGTCGTAGCCTTCCTTGGTCTGGGCGTCGATGAAGATCTTGCTCTGGCTTGCGGCGTCGGCGGTCGACGAGCCCGACACGCCGGCGAAGAAGACCGATAGCACCACGTTGATCTGCGCCAGCCCGCCGGGGAAATGCCCGACCAGTGCGCGCGAGAAGCGCACCAATCGGTCGGTGATACCGCCGACGTTCATCAGGTTGGCGGTCAGGAGGAAGAAGGGCACCGCCAGCAGGATGAAGGAGTTGAAGGCGTTGAAGGTCTCCTGCACCAGGTTTTGCGTGTCCAGGCGCGGCTCGATGTAATACATGGGCAGGCACGCGATGCCCAGCGCAAATGCCACCGGCACACGCAGCAGCAACAGGCCGAAGAAGACACCGAAGAGGATCAGTGCCGCGTTACCCGGGGTCAGCACGCCGCCGGTCATACGGCCTCCTGCACAGTCGCACCGGCGTCGTCATGCCCGAACAGCACACGTAGCGCAGCCGCCATGTGCTCGGCCTGGAACAACAGCCAGGTGATCCCCGCGATTGGCCAGGCGATGTGGATCATCCACAGCGGCAGTTCGGCCAGTTCGGAGACCCGATTCCACGCGAACGCGGTGAACAGGTAGCCGCCCCAGATGAAGACCAGCGCGAAGCCCAGCACGCCCAGGCCGCTGACGATGCGCAGCAAGGCGTTCGCGCGCGGCGGCAGGCGCGGCCAGACGTCGACCTCGAAGTGCGAGCTCTCGCGCACACCGACCATTGCGCCGATCATCACCATCCAGACGAAGAGGAAGCGCGCCATCTCCTCGGTCCAGATGTAGCTCGGGATCAGGCTGGTGTAGCGGGAGAAGATTTGCAGGCTGACCGGGATGATCAGGATCGCGACCGACCCGACCAGGAGCCAGTTCAGCAGCCGGCTGTACACAGCCGTGATCCGCCTGAAGATCAGCAGTGAATTGTTCATGCAAAAAGAACGGCGACGTAGTGCACGTCGCCGTCCGTACTCCCGGGTTTACTTATTTGAGGGCGTTGATCTTGGCGAAGATCACGTCGGCACCGATTTCCTTGGCATAGGCCTCCATGACCGGGTCGGCGAGCTTCTTCATCGCGTCGCGGTCGGTGAAGGGCACGCGCTTCAACTTGTTGGCCTTTTCCAGCACGTCGAGCTTGGCGGTGTCCTCGGCGCTCTCGATCTGGCGGCCGTAGGCGCCGGCTTCCTTGCCCGCCTTGAGAATGGCGTCCTGCAGGTCCTTCGGCAGCTTCGCGAAGGTCTTGCCCGAGAAGCAGATCGGACGGATCGTGATCGCATGCTGGGTCATTGCCAGCTGCGGCGCGACCTCGTAGAACTTCATCGCCTCGACGCCGGCGGCCTCGTTCTCGCCGGCCGAGATGACGTTGTTCTGGATCGCGTTGTAGACCTCGTTGTAGGCGATCACGGTCGGGCTCATGCCGATCGCCGAGAAGGTGCGGCTCCAGATCGGAGCCCCCTGCACGCGCACCTTCAGGCCCTTCATCTCTTGCAGGTTGCGCACCGGCTTGTTGACGAAGATGTTGCGCGTGCCGCCGCCGGCGTAGCCGATCAGCATCACGTCGGCCTTCTGCGCGATCTCGTCGGCCACCGGCTTCAGGATGTCGGCGTCGAGCACCTTGTTCCAGTGCGCGAGATCCCGGAACAGGAACGGCGCGTCGATGAAAGGCGCCGCCTTCGAGAAGGTCGACATGTGCGCCGGCGATACGACCGCGAAATCGACCGCCTTGCCCTGGGCCATGTACTCGAAGTATTGCTTCTCCAGCCCCAGTTCGCTGTTCTTGTGCAGCACGAAGTTGACCGGCTTGCCGTAGTACTGCTTCACCAGCTCGCCGAACTTGACCATCGTCTTGGTGAAGGCGTGGTCGTCGTTGAACTGCGAGGCTCCGTGCAGGGTGATGGGCTCCTGCGCGACGGCGAGCCCGGGAGCGGCGGCCGCGGCGGCCACCGCAGCCGCCAGCGTGATCCTGCAGAAAGTTCTCTTGAGCATTGTGTGTCTCCTCTTGTTTGCGAAATCGAACGAACCGGTCTCGGCCGGCTACCGGATCAGGATGTGACTGCCACTGCAACGCACGAGGCGAGCGGCCTCGGATTCAAAGCTGGAATGCATACGTCGTACTCTCGAGGCGGCTCCCGCCGTCGACCGCCCTCTCGGACCCGGGAGCGTCGCGGCCGGGCATCGGCCGGGCATCCTGCCGCTGGCGGCGCGGCCGCTGCCGGCCCGGCACGGTGCTGGATTCCCACCCCTTGCCGAATTCGCGCGTAACGCCGACCAGGTGCCGGCGCATTGCCTCGCGCGCCATCGCCGGCGCCCGCCGCGCCAGGGCATCGAGGATGCGGCGGTGGTCCTGCGCGACCACGGCACGCAACTGCGGCGTTCGGAAGTGTTCAACCAGTTTCTGCCACATCGGACCGCGACGCTGGTCCCAGTACGTCCGGACTGTCTGGATCAATGCGCCATTGCCGGTGGCTTCTGCAATGCCGAGATGGAAAGAGCGGTCGGCATCGTCATGCGCCTGGGCGGACGCTGTCTCGTCCTGGAGCGTTCGAAGCGCGTCGCCGAGACGATCGAGCATCAACGCGTCGATGGTACGGGCAGCGACCGCGGCAATCTCCCCTTCCACCAGCCCGCGGGCATGCAGC
>DATDES010000159.1:0-3328 GCA_036522975.1 Burkholderiaceae bacterium
GCGCATCGCGTCCGGCAGCGCGCAGCGACTCGCCGTTGATGAAGACGTGGTGTGCGTCGTAGGCCATTCGGGTCCGGCGGTCTAGCCGGACAGCACCCCCGACGATCGGCGTCGCGTCCGGCAATGCATCGAACCAGACCTGGGCCTTGGGCTCGGTGAGCCATTCACCCAGTGCTCGCTCGAGCAACCGAGGATCTCCCAAGGCCCGGGCCAGGGCTTGTCGGGCAAATTGCTGCAAGGCTGGAGGCACGGCGCCGGGCGCGTCGGTGGCAGGCTGTGCTGGATCTCGATAGGGCCGTAGGGGCGTCGCTGGATCGTCATCGTGCAAGTCGTCAGCCAGGCGCCCGAGCAGGGCCTGCGCCAGCTCATCGATCCCGGGGGTTCGAAACCCGACCGACGCGGTCATGCAGTCGCTGCCCACGGCGGTCCCCTCATGGGCCCAGCCCGGTGGCAGGTAGAGCATGTCCCCAGGCTCGAGAATGGCCTCCTGTTCAATCGCAAAACTCGCCAACATCTTCAGCGGCACGTCGTCGCGCAACACCGACCGGCCCGCGCGTCCGATGCGCCATTGGCGCCGGCCGCTGACCTGGAGCAGAAACACGTCGTAAGAGTCGACATGCGGACCGACGCCACCGCCATCGCTGGCATACGACAGCATCAGGTCGTCCAGGCGCGCAGCCGGCACGAAGCGAAAACGAGACAGCAACTCGTGCGCTGCATCGGCGTGCAGGTCTAGCCCTTGCACCAGCAGCGTCCAGCCCGGCTGTGCCAGCGGCGGGAGCGCGCGACGCAACAGCGGGCCGTGGCGTAGCTTCCAGCGGTCCCGCGCGTCACACCGAACCAGGCGCGACTCGACATCGTCGCGCGCTGCCAGCGCGAACATCTCAGCGCGGGTGACCGGCGAAACGACGCCGGGGATCCCTTGCCGCACCCACAGCGGCCGCTTCTGCCAGTGACGACGCATGAACTGCGCCGGCGACAGGCCAGCGAGCAGGGGCTGGGGTTGGTTCACATCCATCGGTGCATTGTCCTGCTGTGCCATCATCGCTCGATGTTGATTCAAAAACCCTGTGTGGTCGCCCTGACGTGGCGCCTGTCGGATGCGCAAAACCAGCCGATGGACGAGCTCGCCGAGCCGGTTGAGTTCTTCTTCGGCGGCGACGACCTGTTGCCCAAGGTCGAAGAGGCCGTGGCCGGTCAGGCGGTCGGGTTCGAGGCCCATCTGCACCTCGAACCCGAGCACGCCTTCGGCGAATACGATCCGGCGCTGGTGTGCTTCGAGCAGCGCTCGCTTTTTCCGACGGAGACCGAGGCCGGCATGCAGTTCGAGGGCCTGCCGCAAGGCTGCATCACTGAGAACATGCCGCCCGACGCGCTCTATACGGTGACCGAGGTCTACCCCTCGCACGTCGTTCTGGACGGCAACCACCCGCTGGCTGGCATGGCGCTGCGGCTGCATCTCACCGTGCGCGCCGTGCGCGAGGCGACGCCCGAGGAGATCGAAGCCGGCAGTGTCGGAGGCAGCGTGCTCGACGCGCTCGAAGTCCTGCCCGCCGCGCGCGGGATCCACTGACGAGCTGCCAGCCCCTGGCTCGCTTTGCTCGCATGCCCGGGGAAGCTCGGGCCGCCTTGGAGCGGCCCGGCGACGTCTCGTCAACGCTTGCCGGTTGAGCCGAAGCCGCCCTCGCCGCGGTCCGAGGCCGAAAAGCTGTCGACGCGTCTGAAAGTCGCCTGGACCACGGGCACGATCACCATCTGGGCAATGCGTTCCAGCGGCTCGATCGTGAATGCCGCGTTGCCGCGATTCCAGCAGCTGACCATCAGCGGGCCCTGGTAGTCGCTGTCGATCAGGCCGACCAGGTTGCCGAGCACGATGCCGTGCTTGTGACCCAGCCCAGAGCGCGGCAGCAGCATCGCGGCGAGCCCGGGATCGCCGATGTGGATCGACAGGCCGGTCGAGATCAGCTGCGTTTGGCCGGGGTCCAGCACCAGGGGTTCGTCGAGGCAGGCGCGCAGGTCGAGGCCGGCGCTGCCCGGTGTCGCGTAATGCGGCAGGTGGGCGGCGATGCGGGCATCGAGCACCTTGACATCGATGGGCATCATGGTGTGCTCCGGCGCGCGATCTCGGCCACCAACTGGCGTGCAAGCACGAGCTTGTCGGCGCGTCGACCGTCGCTGGGCAATTCACGCTCGCCCTGCGCATCGACCAGCAGCAGGGCGTTGTCGTCGCAGCCAAAGGTCGCTGGCCCGAGGTTGCCGACGATCAGGGGGACGTTCTTGCGCGCGAGCTTCTCACGCGCATGCCGCGCAACATCGCTGCTTTCGGCCGCGAAGCCGACGCAGAACGGCCGCGTTGGCAATCCCGCCACGGCGGCCAGGATGTCCGGGTTCTCGCTCAGCTCGAAGCTCGGTACGTCGCGCCCTGCGGCCTTCTTGATTTTCTGCGGCGAAGCTTGCGCCGGCCGCCAGTCAGCGACCGCCGCGGTGGCGATGAAAACGTCGTGCACCGCCGCCAGCGGCAACACGGCGTCATGCATCTGCTGCGCGCTGCGCACGTCGATCCGAGTCACTCGACGCGGTGTCGGTTGGGCCACAGGTCCGGCAACCAGGGTCACGCGCGCGCCGGCCTCGGCGGCAGCCCGGGCAATCGCAAAGCCCATCTTCCCACTCGACAGGTTGGTAATTCCGCGCACGGGATCGATGGCCTCGTAGGTCGGGCCGGCGGTAATCAACACGGCACGTCCGGCGAGCAGTTTGGGCTGGAAGAAGGCGATCACCTCATCGCGCAATTCGGTGGCTTCGAGCATGCGGCCGTCGCCGACCTCGCCGCAGGCCTGGTCGCCGCTGTCCGGGCCCAGCATCAGCCCACCGTCGGAAATGACCTGCGCCACGTTGCGCTGTGTCGCCGGATGGACCCACATCTCTCGGTTCATGGCGGGGGCCAGCAGCAAAGGGCATCTCGCGACGGGACGCGCCAGGCAGGCCAGGCTCAGCAACTCGTCGGCACGGCCCTGGGCCAGCTTGGCGATGAAGTCGGCGCTGGCCGGCGCGATAAGCATGGCATCGGCCTCACGCGTGAGGTTGATGTGGGCCATGTTGTTGGCCTCACGCCCATCCCACTGGCTGCTGAACACCGGCCGGTTGGACAGGGCCTGCATCGTCACTGCGCCGATGAAGTGCTCGGCCGCCTCGGTCATGACCACCTGCACCGTTGCGCCTTGTTTGACCAGCTCGCGCACGAACTCCGCCGCCTTGTAGCAGGCGACGCCGCCGGACAAGCCGAGCACGATGTGTCTGCCTTGCATCTGCATGGCGCGGGACTCTATCA
>DATDES010000160.1:0-2097 GCA_036522975.1 Burkholderiaceae bacterium
CGATTCGCTGCAGCACCGCACCCGGGTCCTCCGGCGCCACCAGCATCTTGCACACGCCGCCGATCACGCGCAGTTGCTGGCGCGCAGCACGGGTTTGATCGGCGTCGCGCAGCGCCAACGTGTACAGGCCATGCTGCGGCGCCAGGGCATCGCGGGTGTCCGGATGGCGCAGCGAGACGCCGCAAATTCCCCACGCAGGATCACCGTCGGCGTCGAGCGCGTCGTCGTTGAAGGCGGCCAGGTGCGCACGCATGAAGGCGCCCAGGCCGAGGTGGACGATGCCAGGACGCAAGGGTGCGCGCTCGAAGCGCGGGCGGCGCACGGCCGGCGCCAGTCGAGGCAAGGCTGAGGGATCGAGTCGCGGCAGGCTCATCGTGCGGGCACCGTCCAGAGGTAAAGGCGCGAGCGCTTCTCGCGCCCGATCGGCTTGTCCGGCACGTCGACGGTGATGACCCGGTCCGGCTTCCAGTCGCCCATGTCCCAGTCGTGCGAGACGATGCGCGTTCCGGGCTTCAGCGCGAGCAGCTTGGGCCGCAGCTGCAGATTGACCTCGGGCAAAAGGTACATCGTGATCACCGTCGCTTGCGACAGGTCGGTCGCGAAGAGGTCCTGCACGCGGAACTCGGCCCGGTCGCCCACCCCAGCGCGGCGCGCGTTGTTGCGGCTCTTCTCGACCAGGTCGGGCACGATCTCCACACCCAGGCCGCGTGCGCCGAAGTGCTTGGCCGCGACGATGACGATGCGGCCGTCGCCCGAGCCAAGGTCGATGACGAAGTCGCCCGCCTTCACGTCGGCGAGCTTCAGCATCTCGCGCGTCACGTTGTCGGGGGTGACGACGAAAGGCACGTCGGTGTCGAGCGCCTGCGCCCGCGCCAGCGGCGCGCACAACAGCCCCGCTGCGACGGCCCCCGCTGCCCATTGAAACCGCGTCACCAGTGCCACAGCGTGCCGTCGTGCTGCAAGCGGTTCACCGGCAGATAAGCCCGCTGGTAGGGGTATTTGGCGGCCAAGGCCTCGTCGATCTCGACGCCGTGGCCCGGCGCCTCGCCAGGATGCATGAAGCCGGCGTCGAACGAATAGGCATGCGGGAACACCGCATCGGTGACCTCGCCATGCGGCATCAACTCCTGGATGCCGAAGTTCGGCACCCAGAGGTCGAAGTGCAGCGCCGCACCCATGCACACCGGCGACAGGTCGGTCGCACCGTGGCAGCCGGTGCGCACCTGGTACAGCGCTGCCAGGTCGGCGATGCGGCGCAGGTGCGTGATGCCGCCGGCGTGCACCACCGTCATGCGGATGTAGTCGATCAGCTGGTTCTCGATCAGGTCCTTGCAGTCCCAGATCGTGTTCAGGATCTCGCCCACCGCCAGGGGGGTCGTGGTGTGCTGGCGGATCAGGCGGAAGGCGTCCTGGTTCTCGACCGGCGTGGCGTCTTCCATCCAGAACAGGCGATAGGGCTCCAGATCCTTGCCAAGGCGCGCGGCCTCGATCGGGGTCAGGCGGTGGTGCACGTCGTGCAGCAGATGGATGTCGGGCCCGACCGCGGCTCGCACCGCATCGAACAGCTTGGGCGTATGCGCCAGGTACTTGTGCGTCGCCCAGTCGTGCTCGCTCGGCAAGGACGCATCGGCCGGCTCGTAGGTTCTGGCCGCACCCTTGGCCACACCGTAGACCTTGTCCAAGCCCGGCACGCCACTCTGCGCGCGGATCGCCTGGAAGCCGGCCTCCTTGTGGCGCAGCACTTCGTCGACGGTGTGCTCGATGTCGCGCCCATTGGCATGGCCGTAGACCAGCACGCGGGAACGGCTCGCGCCACCGAGCAGCTGGTAGAGCGGCATCCCGGCAGCCTTGGCCTTCAGGTCCCACAGCGCGGTGTCGACGGCGGCGATCGCGCTCATCGTGACCGGTCCGCGCCGCCAGTAGGCGCCGCGATAGAGGTACTGCCAGATGTCCTCGATCCGGTGCGCGTCGCGGCCGATCAGGCAGGGGATCACGTGGTCGTTCAGGTAGCTCGCGACGGCCAGCTCGCGGCCATTCAACGACGCGTCGCCCAGGCCGGTCAGGCCCTCGTCGGTCTCGATCTTCAATGTCACGAAA
>DATDES010000161.1:0-7493 GCA_036522975.1 Burkholderiaceae bacterium
GACCGAGCCCGCGGTCGCTTCGTCCGACGCCACCAACATCCAGCTCAGCATCGACCGCGAGGGCGACGAGTACGTCCTGAACGGCCGCAAGTGGTTCATCTCCGGTGCCATGCACGAGCACTGCGAGATCTCGATCGTCATGGGCAAGACCGACACGTCGGCGCCCACCCACCTCCAGCAGTCCATGGTCCTGGTGCCGATGGACACCCCGGGGGTCGAGGTCGTCCGCAACATGCGCGTGTTCGGCTACGACGACGCGCCGCACGGCCACATGGAGGTCGACTTCAACGACGTGCGCGTGCCGGCATCGAACATCCTGCTGGGCGAGGGCCGCGGCTTCGAGATCGCGCAGGGCCGCCTCGGCCCAGGTCGCATCCACCACTGCATGCGCCTGATCGGGCTGGCCGAACGCGCGCTCGAGCTGATGTGCCGGCGTGCATCGTCGCGGGTCGCTTTCGGCAAGGCGGTGTCGGCGCAGACGGTGACGCAGGAGCGCATCGCCGAGGCGCGCTGTCAGATCGACCAGGCCCGCCTCTTGACGTTGAAGGCGGCGTGGATGATGGACGTCGCCGGCAACAAGGCCGCCAAGGCCGAGATCGCGATGATCAAGGTCGTGGCCCCGAACATGGCCTGTCGCGTGATCGATTGGGCGATGCAGGTGCACGGCGGCGCCGGCATGAGCCAGGATTTCCCCCTCGCCTACTTCTACACCGCGGCGCGCACGCTGCGCTTTGCCGACGGCCCCGACGAGGTCCACCGCAACGCCATCGCCAAGATCGAGCTCGGCCGCCATGCGGCAGCATGAATTGACAGCCCCAATACGCTTGCGGTCTGAGCCGCCGAGGGGAACTGAAGCTGCTTTGGTCGGCCCGACTCCGGCCTGAGGTTTGATCTACCGCGGCGGCACTTCGATCGGCATCGCGCTGCGCGGGCCCCAGTTGCTCGGCCGGTCGCCCCCGGCGCTGCCCTGGGCGATCTCGGCGCCGACGCGACGAGACGCGCTCAATGCGGCGTCGAACAAGGCGCGGGCCGACTTCAATGCAGACACCTCGGGCTGGGCCAGTGCACAGCGCAAGGTCAGGCGACCACGTTGCAGCACGAGCAGCAGGGCTGGCGCCGACGACAACCAGGTGGTCGTCGCATCGAGCTGCTGAGTTAGCGCCGGGTCGAGCCAAGACAGCGCTGCACCTGGCAAATTGGCCAGGGCACCGAAGCGTTCGCGCAGGACTCCGAGTTCGGCCCGCGGCAGCTTCGAGTACAGCACCAGCCAGCGCATCTCCTCGGGCAGATCGTCATCCATCCGCGTCTCAGTGCCGTCCGTCGATTCCTCGAACACCTGCTGCTCGAGGCGCACCATCAGCTCACGCCCGATCACGAGCATCTGCAAGTCGCCGGTGGCGCCCACGTCGGCGCGCAAGCGCAACTCCGGGCCGTCGAAGTAGTGGCGTTGCGCCGAGCCCCATTCCAGGCGCCAGGCGCTTGCCGCCTCACCCGCCTCGACGATGAAGCCGCTGCCGTCGCGACTGCGCGCGAAGCGATGACCGCCAGCCTCGGCCCACTCGGCCGCCGCAGCCCAGACCTGGGCATCACGGGAGCGGCCGAACCAGCGCCTGAAGGGATTGACCATCGCTGCTAGAGTCGCGCCAGCATGACGCAAGGAGTGCTGCTCGATCACCGAAGTGTATTCGTGGGCCACGCCGAACAGCCACAAGGTCCACATCATGCTCGAGGAGTGCGGCCTGCCCTGCCGCGCCCATTCCCGTCGACATTGGCGCAGGCGAACAGTTCGACCCGGCTTTCCTGCCGATCAGTCCGAACAACAAGGGTTGGTAGCGGTCGCCGTCCCGCCACCCGAGCGTGCGGCGTCCGTTACGGGTTCACTCGTAGCGCTGACGCGCCTTCCAGGGTCCGGGGTCGCTGAAGGTCACCGCCGGCGGCGCCTCGGGCTTGTGGTCGCGCGAAAAGCCCAGGAACTGGCGGTTGCGCCCAGTACTCGGCGCCAGCGCCGCCCGCAGGATCGCCGCCGCGCGCTGCTTGCTCAGCTGATCGAGCGCGGCCAGCGTGGCCTCGTTGCGCGACCAGTCGGCGTCGCGCTCGTAGGCCAGCATGAACAGGCGCCCGGCGCGCTCGGCCACCGACTTGTCCTTCTCCAGCAGCTTGGCCCGCACGCCGGCGACAATCGTCTGCCATTCGGCGTCGGGCAAAGCCTCGAGCTGGGCCGGCAGCTCGACGATGACCGCGTCGGAACGTGCGGCCAGGACGTCGGCGGGAAAGTCTCCGGACTGGACGATGAAGTAGGCGAATTCGGAGTGGCTCTCGTTGCCGGCACCGCCGAAGACGATATAGCCCAACTGCTGCCGGGTGCGCAACTCGTTGTAGACCAGGGGCCCGATGAAGGCCGCGAGCGTCAGCGTCGCCGCACGGGTCTCCGGCGCATCCTTGCCGAGCTCGACTTCGCGACGGAAGGCCGAATTGTTGACCTGCAGCGTCTCGGCCGTCCGGATGGTCTGCCCGGCTTGCATCGTCAGCAGCCGGCGTTTCAGGAGTGCGGCCTCGGCCACCGGCTGAGGCCGGAGCACCGCAGCCACCCGGCGCGCCGCTGCGACAGCGTCAACAGCACCGAGATTGCCGTAGCTCAGCATCTCGATCTTGCCGCGCGCGTAAAGCGAGCGCGCGAAGGCCTGGACTTGAGCCAGCGACAGCGTGCGCGCGACCGGCAACATTTCGTCGGGCCGGTAATGGAACTCGCGCACCACGCGCCGGCGCGATTCGAGCAGGGTCAGGTAGGCATCGGCCTGGTCGAAGCCAGCCATGTCGCGCAACAGGCGATCCTTCAGCGCGGCAAAGCGCTCGGCCGACAGCGGGCAGTCGCGCAAGCCGGCGAGCACCTGGTCGCGCAGGCGACCGGCCGAGGCGTCGTAGCCGTCGAGGCTGAGCTGCACGCCATCGAGCGCGGCCGCGAGCTCGAAGCGCAGCCCGGCTTCGGCCGCGGCGTAGGTCGTCTCGTTGAGCGACTCCTTGACGCAGGCTTCGTAGAAGCGCAGCAGGGTCGCGTTGTGCAGCGTGGCCATCGTGCGGGGCAGGCGCATGCGCAGCACATGGGCCAGCAAGGGGCGCTGGAATTCGGTGTCCTGCGCGTGATACAGCTGCAGCGTGGGCTCGTCGATCAGGCGCGCGGGTTCGATCGGCCGCACGCTGGTCTGCTTGGGCACATAGGGGTTGGGCGGCGGCAGCTTGATCGCGGCCACGGCCGGCACGTCGGCCAGTGCCGACCAAGCCGGGCCGCTGACTTCGCTGTAGCTGTAGCGCGCGCCGAAATGGGGCTCGACCTTGTCGGTCGGCAAGCCCTTCGCCACCAGGGTCACGAGCAGGTTGTCGGGCCGCAGGTGGCCGAGCACGGCCTGGACCGCGGCCGGGTCTTCGCGCAGCCAGAGGTAGGGCACGCGTTCGGCAATCTCGAACGGGTAGTCCATCAGCCGGTTGGCCAGTGTGAGCGCCAGGTTGGCGCCCTCGCCTTTGTCGCGGAAGCGTTCATCGAGCTCGGCCATGCGGCGGCGCTCCTCGAACACATGGGGCGGCACGCCGTTGCGGCGCAACTGCTCGATCGTCGCGAAGACCATCGACAGGACCCGCGGGTACTGGGTCAAGCCCTGCGGCGTCAAGTTGACGCTGAGGTCGAAGCTGCCGTAATCGGGCGTATCGGCGTCGGCGCCGGCGCTGAGGCCGGTGGTCAGGCCCTCGGCCTTCAGCGCCGCGAGCAGGCTGCCGGCACCTTCGTGGCCGAGCACGAAGGCGATCAGCTCGGCCGGCTTGCTGCCGGCCTGGGCACGCAGATCCGGCAGCGCGAAGCTGAGCGTCATGCGCCGCAGGTCCTTCACCGGCTCCATGCGCAGGATGCGCAGCGCGGGCTTGCGCGGCAGGTAGTCGGCCGGGTAACGCAGCTCCGGGCGCTGCAGGTCGGGTATCGGCGCGAAATAGCTGCGCGCCCAGGCTTCGAGGCGGTCCAGGCTGGCCGGCCCGGTGAGGGCCAGCGTCATGCGGTTGGCGCTGTAGTAGCGACTGTGGAAGGCCAGCAGTTCCTCGCGCGTCGTGCCCTTCAGGGTGTCGCGGCTGCCGATGTTGAAGTTGCGCGCCGGATGCCCCGGCCGATAGGCCGAGTTGCGCAGCGCGAACTCGCGCCAGTCGTCGTTCTCGAGATTCTTCTGGAACTCCGAGTTGACTGCGTTGACCTCGCGCTCGTTGAACTCGGGCGTGAACTTCGGCGCAATGAAGAACTGGGCGAAGCGGTCGAGCGCGCCTTCGAAGGCGTCGGGCCGGATCTCCAGGTGGTAGTTGGTACGGTCGCGCGCGGTGTAGGCATTGTTGTAGCCGCCGTTGCGCTGGAGATACTCGCCGAATTCCTCCACCGCAGGGTACTTCTCGGTCCCCAGGAACAGCATGTGCTCGAGGTAGTGCGCGAGCCCCTGGCGCTCCGGCGGGTCGCTCAGGCTGCCGGCGCCCACCGCCACTGAGGCCGACGCGACATTGAGCTTCTGGTCCGACAGCAGCAGGACCTTCATGCCGTTGGGCAGCACGAAGCGCCGGTAGGCCGACGCGTCGTTCGGCGCGGCTTGGCGCGGCGGCACCGCGGCCACATCAATCGCCGCAGGAAAGGAAGCGCCCGTCGCAGGCAAGGCGGCACAGGCGGCCAGTAGCACCGGCACGAGGAGTTGGGCCAGGGACACGTTCATCGCGATGGCTCGACGTTCAGGGGTCGGCAGTGTAGGCCGCGCCGCGTAGGGCCGACCCGTGGCCCACGCCGGCGTTCGCAGCGAATGATGGCCTGCCCGGAGGGACTCGAACCCCCGACCTGTTGCTTAGAAGGCAACTGCTCTATCCAGTTGAGCTACGGGCAGCCGGTGCCGGTGAGGGGCGGTGGTGGTCGGGGCGACACGATTCGAACGTGCGACCTACTGCTCCCAAAGCAGCCGCGCTACCAAGCTGCGCTACGCCCCGACTGGAGGGATTCTAAGGTGGGCCGCTGTTCAACGACTCACGGATCGACCGCCGGTGCCACCAACGCCAGTTGGCGACGCACGGCGATGCACTGGCGAATGTGCTGTTCGCAGACATAGCGCAGCGCGCCGAAGGTCAGCGCCGCCGACAGCGCCTGGCCGGCGATCGGCACGTACTTGGCCGCCTGTTGGGTGCTCAGTCGAACGCCGACCAACTTGAGCACCCCGAGCACCAGTTCGCGTGTGACCAGGCGTCCGACCAGCAGCCCGCCACCGGTGCTGATCGCCTTGTAGGCCCCCAACCGGCGTTCGGGGGCCATGCGCTCGATCTGCTCGGGCGACAGGCCGAAGGCCTGGTTGATGGCGGGCAGCAATTCCACCAGCACGCCGACGTCGGTCAGCCAATCCAGGCCCGGCACCGGCACCATGGCGACGCCGGCGGCGAGCAGCGCACGTTGCTTGACGCGCTGGCGGCAGCGCTGGGCGATCGCGTCGATGCTGTCCACCGCATCGACCACGTCGACCGGCGATGGGCGAGCACGGTAGGCCATTGCAGCAACCTAGGTCGACACCGGGCTGTCGAGCACGAACTCTTGCCACACCGGCGGCGGCACTCGAAAGGCGCCGCTCGTATCGGCCTTGTGGGCGTTGCAGATGTCGCAGGTGGCTGGGGCGTTCATGGCAGGCGGCACGAGGCAGGGCATGCGGATGCGGCAGATCCTAAGCCCGCGCCGATAATCGGCGAATCGCATTGCCCGACCGCACCATGAGCTTCCAGATCCGATCGCCTTTCGCGCGCATCCTCGCCGGCCTGTTGCTTGGTTTGCTCGCCGGCGCGAGCCGCGCACAGGGTGTGCCGCAGAGCCTGCCGACGATCGCCCTGCAGGCGGGCATGCACAACATCCGCGCTGAAGTGGCCTTGACCGACGAGCAATGGCAGATCGGCCTGATGTTCCGGCGCGAGATGGCGCAGCACGAAGGCATGCTGTTCGTCGCCGACCAGCCGGCCGCGCGCTGCTTCTGGATGAAGAACACCCTGCTGCCCTTGTCGGTCGCGTTCATCGCCGACGACGGCACCGTGGTCAACATCGCCGACATGAAGCCGCAATCGCTGGACAGCCATTGCTCGACCAAGCCGGTGCGCTATGTGCTCGAGATGAACCAGGGCTGGTTCGCGAAGCGCGGCATCGGCCCTGGCTACCGCCTCAGCGGCGCCGGCGGCAAGCCCTTCGGCGCCCACTGAGCGGCGCCAGGTCTCAAGCGAAGTTCTTGGCCGCGAAGTCCCAGTTCACCAGCTTGTCGAAGAAGGTCTCGACGTATTTCTGGCGCAGGTTGCGGTAGTCGATGTAGTAGGCGTGCTCCCACACGTCGACCGTCAGCAAGGCCTTATCGGCGGTCGTCAGCGGCGTCCCAGCGGCGCCGGTGTTGACGATGTCAACAGTGCCGTCGGCCTTCTTCACCAGCCAGGTCCAGCCCGAACCGAAGTTGCCGACCGCGCTCTTGACGAAGGCCTCGCGGAAGGCGCTGTAGCTGCCCCACTTGGCCTGGATCGCCGCCGCCAGCGCGCCACCCGGCTCGCCGCCACCGGCAGGCTTCATGCCGTTCCAGAAGAAGGTGTGGTTCCAGATCTGGGCGGCGTTGTTGTAGATCCCGCCCGACGCCTTCTTGATGATCTCCTCGAGCGACAGGCTCTCGAACTCGGTGCCCTTCTGCAGGTTGTTCAGGTTCACCACATAGGCGTTGTGGTGCTTGCCGTGGTGGAACTCGAGTGTTTCGCGGCTGTAGTGCGGCGCCAGGGCGTCGAGGGCGTAGGGCAGCGGGGGCAGAGTGTGTTCCATGAGGGGCTCCGAGGCGGTGGTTGGGGTGCGAGCGGCGATTGTAGGCAGGCCGCTCGGGCTCAGCGCCGAGGCTCGCGCTCGACGGCCCGCACCTCGGTCTGTGCGCGCCCGTCGTGCCAGACCGTGACCAGGGCCTGGCCCACTTCGAGCGCCTGAGTCGAGACCACGGCCCGGCCACTGCCGTCGGTGACCCAGGCATAACCGCGCGCCAGCACGCGACCCGGGTCGAGCGCTCCGAGCCGCCCGGCCAGGGCGGACAGGCGCCAGCCGGCTTGCGCCCGAAGGTGGACTTGCGCCCGATGCAGGCGCGTGCCCATCCGCGGCAGAGCGTCGTCAGCCGCGCTCAACGTCCTGCGCATGGCCTGTCGCAAGCGGGTATCGAGCGTCTGCAGCCCCTGCGTGTGACGGACGAGCAACTGACCCGGCCGGGCCAGCTGCAGCGAGCGCTGATCCAGCCGCTGCGCCTCTCGGTCCAGGCGCTGATGCAGCTGGCGCTGGGCGCGCTGCGCCAGCGCCCCGAGCTGAACCAGCAACTCGTCGCGCACGGGGGTCGCGAGTTCGGCCGCGGCGGTAGGCGTCGGCGCGCGCAGATCGGCAACGAAGTCGGCCAGGGTCACGTCGGTTTCGTGGCCGACGCCGCAGACGACGGGGATCGCCGACA
>DATDES010000162.1:0-8831 GCA_036522975.1 Burkholderiaceae bacterium
ATGTGGTCCGGGGTGCCGCTATCGCCCTCTCGGTCGTAGCTGGCCAGCACGGCAGCGATCTCTTGCTGCAGTTCGTCATCCGAGTCCGGAGGAGGGCGTGGACCTCCGGACACGGGCAGGGTCTCGATCTTGGCGGTCATGGGATCAACTCCTTGGGTTCGCAAGCAGGCTAAAGGGGCGCGGAGGCCCACTTTCTTGGGCAATCGTGAGGCTAAAGCCTAAACGGACTGCAGTGTGTCGACACTTTAGGCCTGGGGCTTTACACCGCTGTAACCCGCCACTCCGTTGGGCCTGACGAGGCTTGCAAATCCCCCGGCCCAGTCGACTCTGGGTCGCGCCTCCAAACGCAAGTGCCTATGGCACCTACAACAATGCGCCCAGCCCTCCCGAGCTGGGCGTTTTGCGTTCCGGGGCTTTATCCGCATTGCGTCTAGTTCAGGCGCGACGACCTATGTCCGATCCGAAGGGGCATGCCTCAGCGCCATCTTATGGTGCCTGTCGTTCGGCGTATCGACTAGACACAAGCGCGGTCGCAGCGCCCATCCGACCAAAAAAGGGGATGAATACCGGACCTCGGCAGTGGGGAGCCAAGAAGCCGTCCGCGCCGAACGCTGCCCCCACGTGCTGGGTCAACCGTGCGGGACGTACCATGCCCCGTCCCGCCACGCTCGATACCTCAAAGGTTGTCCAACATGACCGCATTCGCAGTAAAACACGTCGTCGGCGACCTTGGACCTCTGTCCAAGGTCATGAGGCAAGTCAAGAAGGCTCCATACTCGTACACGTCAAACGAACCCGAGGCAACCAACGCTGCCCTTGGGAACTACATCTATGTCATCGAGGTTCGAGCCGAGCCGAAGGGGTCGCGCTCTTTTTGGCTGGGCTACAGGTTCAAGGCATTTGAGAAGTACCCTCCCGCGGGTGGTGGCAAGTGGCTCGAGCAGTTCAAATTCAAGAACGCCGCAAGACCCTGCGAGCAAGCTGATGGGAGTTACTTCGACAACCCGATCGAAATCACCGAGTCGCACCTGACGGCTTGGCTTCGCGAAAAGCAGCCAAGCATGGCCGAGATCCCAGCTGAGCTAGTGCCTACGCTGGATGGCCTTCTCGACGATCCCGCCAACAATGCCAGGGCGTTCGCCTAGTCCTTCTGTCGAGGGCGTTCAGGCCCAGAGTTCGGCCATCGCTTGGCCGAAGTCCTGCGCGATCGTAGCGGTTTGCTGATGACGATGGCCCTGTATGACCCAGCGGCCGGCGACCATTACGTCGCGCCAGGGCCGCACCGGGCTCGAGAAGACCATGGCATCGAGCCACCGCGCATTGGGCACACCGAGGATGGCAGGCTCTTGAGGGTCAGCCACCAAGGCGTCGGCGCGGGCGCCGACCACCAGGCCCCAGGCGGGCGCCCAGGCGGGCGCACCTGCGGCCGCTGCACCACTGCGGGTGGCAAGGCCGAACAGGCGCTCCGCAGTTGAGGGCTGGCCGGACTGCGGAGCCGCCGACACGTTGCGCTGTCGCCGCGCGAGGCGTTGGCCGTAGTCGAGCCAACGCAGCTCTTCGCGCCAGTCGCGCGTGACATGGCTGTCGGAGCCAATGGTGATCGGCACGCCGGCCGCCAGCCACCCGGGCAGGTCGGCCAGACCGTCGCCGAGGTTGGCTTCGGTGCTCGGACAGATCACGACGCCCGCACCGCTGCGCGCCACCGCATCGATCTCGCTGCGCTGGCTGTGCGTGGCGTGCACCAGCTGCCAGCGCGCGTCGAGCAGCCCCTCACGCACCAGCCATTCGATCGGCCGCGCGCCTGTGGCGGCCAGGCAGTCGTCGACCTCGGCCTGTTGTTCCGCCACGTGGATGTGGATCGGACCGGTAAAGCCTTGCGCCAGGTCGTGCAACTGCTTGATTGACGCCGGCGCGGCCGCGCGCAGTGAGTGGATCACTAGTCCTGCGCTCACCCTGGGGCGCCCGCTGGCCGCAATCTCAGAAGCCGCGGCCCACACGCTGGCGGCCGACATGGCGAAGCGCCGCTGGTCATCGCGCAGCGCGGACTGGGCGAAGCCGGCGCGTTCATACAGCGTCGGCATCAAGGTCAGGCCGATCCCGGCAGCGTCGGCGGCGTCGGCCAGAGCCCAGGACAAGGTCAGCGGGTCGGCATAGGGCCGCCCATCGGTGTCGTGCTGCAGGTAGTTGAACTCGCAGACCTGGGTGTAGCCCCCTTGCAGCAACTCCATATACAGCTGCGCGGCGATTGCACGCAACTGCGCCGGGTTGACCCGCAACGCGACGCGGTACATGCGTTCGCGCCAGGACCAGAAGTCGTCGCTCTCTGACTCCCGCCGTTCGGCCAAGCCAGCGAAAGCACGCTGGAAGGCGTGGCTGTGTGCGTTGACCAGGCCGGGCACCAGCGGTGAGTCGATCACCAGCGCACCGGCGGGCGGCTGCACGACACCGGGTGTCACCTCGGCCCAGCAGCCATCTCGACCCATACGCAGCAAGACGTTCTGCTGCCAGCCGTTGGGCAGCCAGGCCTGCGCGGCCCAGAGCACCGAAGCGCGATCGGCGTTCACGATTGGGACGTCTCGCCGCCGATCACGACGCGCGGCGCTACACGTCGGCCGAACCAGTAGGCCAGCTCGTTCGGGTGCTCGTGTGGCCAGACCACGAAGTCGGCGCGTTTCCCGGCGCTGAGCGAGCCGCGATCCTGCAGGCCCAGTGCACGGGCGCCGTTAACCGTCATGCCGCGCAGCGCTTCTTCGGGCGTCAGGCGAAACAGGGTGCAGGCCATGTTCAGCATCAGCAGCGGCGAGAGTGTCGGCGACGACCCCGGGTTGTGGTCAGTGGCGATGGCGATCGGCACGCTGGCCGCGCGCAGCGCAGCGATCGGCGGCAGCTTGGCTTCGCGCAGGAAGTAGAAGGCGCCCGGCAACAAGACCGCGATGGTGCCGGCGTGGGCCATCGCCTGCACGCCGGTATCCGAGAGGTATTCGAGGTGGTCGCAGGAGAGGGCGCCGAACTCGGCCGCCAGCGCCGCGCCGCCCTGGTCGCTGAGCTGTTCGGCATGCAGCTTGACGGGCAGGTGATGTTCTCGCGCGGCTTCGAACACGCGCCGCGTCTGCGCCGGCGTAAAGGCAATCCGGTCGCAGAAGGCATCGACGGCGTCGACCAGGCCCTCGGCCTGCAGCGCCGGCAGCCAGCCACAGACGGCGTCGATGTAGTCGTTTGCGCGGCCGTCGAACTCCGGCGGCAGCGCGTGGGCCGCCAGGCACGTCGTGCGCACTGTGAGCGACATTTCGCTTCCAAGGCGGCGCGCCACGCGCAGGCAACGTGCTTCGTGCTCCAGGGATAGGCCGTAGCCCGACTTGATTTCGACCGTCGTCACACCTTCGGCCATCAAGGCGCGGGCGCGGCCCAGCGCGGCGCTGAACAGGCTTTGATCGTCGGCAGCCCGCGTGGCCGACACGGTCGAGCGGATGCCGCCACCGGCAAGGGCGATGTCTTCGTAGCTCGCGCCTTCGAGGCGCATCTCGAACTCGCGCGCACGCTGACCGCCGTAGACCAGGTGGGTGTGGCAATCGACGAGCCCGGGCGTCACCAGCGCGCCGCCGAGATCGTGCTCGGCGTCGACGACAAGGCCGGCCGGCAAGCCGCGCGCGTCGCCGACCCAGCACAAGCGTTGGCCCTCGACGAGCAGGGCGCCTTGCTCGACCAAGCCCCAGCCGCTCGGCGCAGCGAGCGTGGTCAGGCGGGCGTTGCGCCACAGCGTGTTCATGCGGGTGCTCCTCCAGGTGACGCGGCGAGCCACCAGCCGATAAGCGCCGCCGGCCGCTGCCCGGCAGTAAAACGCAACGATGGCGGTGCGGGGTCGAACCAGAGCAAAGCGTAGGCCGGCACCTCCAGCGTCTGCGTGCCAGCCTCGCAACGGCCCGCCACCGCGGTGAACAAGCCACATTGCGCCGCGTTCGGCGTCCAGGCTTGTCCATCCGTGGCGCTCGCCATCCCACCCGTGGCCTGCCGCAGCATCAGGTTCAGATCCTGCGTCGGACCGTCGAGCAGCCGGCAGCCTGTGGGGGTGTCGCCGGCAAAGCACACGGGCGCGTCGCCGCGTTCGAGGCGGTGGGCCTTGCTGCCGACCGTCAGCTCGACGCCAGCGCCCTTCAGCACCGTGAACCAGCGCTGCACGCCCGGGTATGCCGAGAAAGGTCCGTCGGCATCGACGTCGGCCACGCTGACACGCACTTGCCACGCCGCCGCCGCTTCGGGCCATGCGAACAATTCGCGCGTTAGTCCGCCGCCATTGCGCCAGCGCTGCGGGGGCACATCCAGGCTGCGCAAGAGCCTGGGCGTCATGGACTGAAGCGCCCTTCGAGCTGGTAACTTGCGCCTGGGTGCACGAGGCGCGCCAGGGTCACGGGCAGGCTGCGGCTGACGGTCCGACGCACGACCACCAGGCACGGATCCTGGGCGCCGATGCCGAGCAACTCGGCCTCCTGCGCGGTGGGCGTGCTGGCCTCGATCGTGTATTGAGCTTCCCACAACGGTGCCACCTCTAGAAGGTGCTGGGTCGGCGTGGTGCGGGTGAAGTCCACTTGCAGGTAGTCCGGGGCGCAGGCGGGATTGACGTACCGATCCTCGCATTGCAGGGGTACGCCATTGTCGTGGTGCACGACCAGGGAGTGATACACCCGCGTGCCCACCGCCATGCCGAGCTGCTTGGCCAGGCCGGCCGCGGCCACCTCCTCGCGTGCCAGGTGCACCTCGAGATGGTGCCGGTGGCCGCGGGCCTCGATCTCCTCGTGCAGGTCGCGGATGGTCAGCGTCGACGAGATGCGGTGCAGGTGCGCGGCGAAGGTGCCCACGCCCTGGATGCGATCGACCAGGCCCTCGGCCTGCAGTTCGCGCAGCGCACGGTTGACCGTCATGCGGCTGATGCCGAACTGCGCCACGAGTTCTGCTTCCGAGGGCATCAGATCGCCGGTGCGCCAGCGCCCCTGCTCGAGTCCGTGCTTCAGCGCCTGCTTGACTCGCGCGTAAGGGGCGATCGGCGCATGATCGGTGGAAACCATGGGTTTGAGATTACTTGACTATGGTTGTATAGACAAGTAGAGTTTACCCGTCGCACGGCTTCGCGTTCAGGAACTCCGATGACCGATCTGTCCTCTCTGCATCGCATCGCCCAGCCGCATCCTGTGCGTGCGCCCCGCGGTACGAAGTTGCACTGCAAGAACTGGCTGATCGAGGCCGCTTACCGGATGCTGCAGAACAACCTCGACCCTGAGGTGGCCGAGAACCCGGATGCCCTGGTGGTCTACGGCGGCATCGGCAAGGCCGCCCGCGACTGGGACTGCTACGAGGCCATCCTGCGTGAACTGCAGAAGCTCGGCGAGGATGAAACCCTGCTGGTCCAGTCCGGCAAACCGGTGGGCGTGTTCCGCACCCACGCCGACGCGCCGCGGGTGCTGATCGCCAACTCCAACCTGGTGCCCAAGTGGGCCACTTGGGAGTACTTCCACGAGCTCGACCGCAAGGGCCTGATGATGTACGGCCAGATGACGGCCGGCTCCTGGATCTACATCGGCAGCCAGGGTATCGTGCAGGGCACCTACGAGACCTTCGTCGAAGCAGGCCGCCAGCACTACTCCGGCGACTTGGCGGGGCGCTGGATCCTGACTGCCGGGCTTGGCGGCATGGGCGGCGCACAGCCCCTGGCCGCAAGCTTCGCCGGTGCCTGCTCGCTGAACATCGAGTGCCAGCAGTCGCGCATCGAGTTCCGCCTGCGTTCGCGCTACCTCGACGAGCAGGCGACCGATCTCGACGACGCGCTGGCGCGCATCGCCAAGTACACCGCCGAGAAGAAGGCCGTCTCGATCGGCCTGCTCGGCAATGCCGCCGAACTGTTGCCGGAGATGGTCTGCCGCGGAATTCGCCCCGACCTGGTCACCGACCAGACTTCGGCCCACGACCTGATCAATGGCTACCTGCCGGCCGGCTGGCGCGTCGAAGCCTGGCGCGCCGCGCAGGCCGATGCCACCCAGCACGCGGCCTTGCGCGACGCGGCGGCGGCGAGCTGTGCGGTGCACGTCCAGGCGATGCTCGACTTCCAGGCGATGGGCGTTCCGACGGTCGACTACGGCAACAACATTCGCCAAGTCGCCTTCGATCAGGGCGTGAAGAAGGCCTTCGACTTTCCCGGCTTCGTACCGGCCTACATCCGGCCCCTGTTCTGCCGCGGCAAGGGGCCGTTCCGTTGGGTCGCGCTCTCCGGAGATCCGGACGACATCAGGAAGACCGACGCGAAGATGAAGGAGCTGTTCCCGGTCGACGCGCACCTGCACCGCTGGCTCGATCTGGCTGGCGAGCGCATCGCCTTCCAGGGCCTGCCGGCGCGCATCTGCTGGATCGGGCTGGGCGAGCGCCACCGCGCCGGGCTGGCCTTCAATGAAATGGTCCGGTCAGGCGAGCTGAAGGCGCCCATCGTGATCGGCCGCGACCACCTCGACAGCGGCTCGGTCGCTTCACCCAATCGCGAGACCGAGGCGATGAAGGACGGCAGCGACGCGGTCTCCGACTGGCCGCTGTTGAATGCCCTGCTCAACACCGCCGGCGGTGCCACCTGGGTCAGCCTGCACCACGGCGGCGGCGTCGGCATGGGATATTCGCAGCACGCCGGTGTGGTGATCGTCTGCGATGGCAGCGACGCTGCCGCCAAGCGCATCGAACGCGTGCTTTGGAACGACCCCGGCACCGGCGTGATGCGCCACGCCGACGCGGGTTACGACGAGGCGGTGCAATGCGCTCGCGAACAGGGCCTGAAGCTGCCGATGATGGTGAGCCCCTGATGGGCGTGATGACCCTTCGCCCCGGTGCGCTGACGCTGGAGGAGTTGCTGGCGATCCATGCCGGCGGCGAAACCCTTGGAATCGATCCGTCGGCCGACGCAGCCATCGCTGCCAGCGCGGCGGTGGTCCAGCGCGCGGCGCAGGGCAGCGCCGCCGTTTACGGCGTCAACACCGGCTTCGGCAAGCTGGCCTCGACGCGCATCAGCGAGGCCGACCTGGCCACGCTGCAGGTGAACCTGATCCGCTCGCACAGCGTCGGCGTCGGCGCACCGCTGCAGCCCCCCGTGCTGCGCTTGATGCTGGCCTTGAAGGCGGCCAGCCTGGCGCGCGGCCATTCCGGGGTGCGACCGGTCGTCATCGACACGCTGATTGCCGTGCACAACGCTGGCCTGGTGCCGTACGTGCCGAGCCAGGGCTCGGTCGGCGCCTCTGGCGATCTTGCGCCGCTGGCGCATATGACCCTGGCCTTGATGGGCGAGGGCGAGATGCTGATCGACGGCAAGCGCCGCTCGGCCGCGCACGCGCTGCACGACGCGGGGATCACGCCGCTGGTGCTGCAGGCCAAAGAGGGTTTGGCCCTGATCAATGGCACGCAAACCTCGACCGCGTTGGCGCTGCATGCGCTGCTGACTTTCGAGCCGGTGTTGGAAGCGGCGTTGGTGATCGGTGCGTTGACGGTGGATGCAGCGCGCGGCAGCGACGGTCCCTTCGACCCGCGGATACATGCCCTGCGCGGCCAACCAGGCCAGATCGACGTCGCCCAGTACTACCGCGCGCTGCTGGCCGGCAGTGCGATCCGGGACAGCCATCTTGAGGGCGACGATCGGGTGCAGGATCCGTACAGCCTGCGCTGCCAGCCCCAGGTGGTGGGGGCCTGCCTGGACATCTTGCGCCACGCCGCGCTGGTGCTGGTGCGCGAGGCGAATGCGGTCACCGACAACCCGCTCGTGTTTGCCCCGACGGACGAAGGTCCGTCTTCGACGGACCGCGGGATGATGATTTCGGGTGGCAACTTCCACGCCGAGCCAGTGGCCCTGGCCGCCGACGCGATGGCGCTGGCCATCGCCGAAGTCGGCGCGATCGCCGAGCGCCGCATTGCGATGCTGATCGACGCCGGCGTTTCCCGCTTGCCGCCTTTCCTGACGGCGGACGCCGGCCTGAACAGTGGCTTCATGATCGCCCACGTGACGGCGGCGGCGTTGGCCAGCGAGAACAAGTCGCTGGCGCACCCGGCGAGCGTCGATTCGTTGCCGACCTCGGCCAACCAGGAAGACCATGTGAGCATGGCGACCTTCGCTGCGCGCCGCCTGCAGCCGATGATCACCAATACGGCGCACATCCTGGGCATCGAACTGCTCGCCGCCGCGCAGGGCATCGAATTCCTGCGTCCGCTCACGAGCTCCCCTGCGCTCGAGGCGGTGCACGCACAGCTGCGCGAGGCCTGCCCGTCGATCGAGCGCGATCGCTACCTCGCGCCCGACATCGAACGCGCCACCGCACTCGTTACCGACGGCTCGCTGGCGCGCATCTTGCGAAGCCTGCCGGCTCTGCCGACACTCTGGATCCCTGCCTGAACTCAACCCCCTGGAGAATCGAATGCTGAAGAAGTCGCTGCTCGCCCTGACTGCCACGCTGGCCTTTGCCGCCTCGGCGCAGGAGACCAAAGTCGCCATCGGCATCTCTGGCTGGACCGGCTTCGCGCCGCTGACCCTGGCCAAGGAGGCCGGCCTGTTCAAGAAGCACGGCCTGGACGTCAGCATCAAGAAGATCCCGCAGAAGGACCGCCACTTGGCGATCGCCTCGGGCGACATCCAGTGCGCAGCAACCACCGTCGAAACCTGGGTCGTCTGGAACGCCAATGGCGTCGCGACGACGCAGATCTTCCAGCTCGACAAGAGCTTCGGCGCCGACGGCATGGTCACCAAACCCGGCATCACCAAGATCAGCGACCTGAAGGGCAAGACCGTCGCCGCCGATGCGCCGGGCACGGCGGGCTAC
>DATDES010000163.1:0-4799 GCA_036522975.1 Burkholderiaceae bacterium
TGCTTGCCGCTGGTGATGAACTGCTTGACACCGTTCAGCACGTAATGGTCCCCGTCTCGGACCGCCGTGGTCTTCAGCCCGCCGGCCTCGGAGCCGACATGCGGCTCGGTCAGGCAGAAGGCGCCGAGCACCTCGCCGCGCGCCAGTGGTTTCAGCCACTGCTGTTTCTGTGCCTCGCTGGCCCAGGCCATCAGGATCGAGCACACGGGGCAGTTGTTGACGCTGACGATCGTGCTGGTCGCACCGTCGCCGGCGGCGATCTCTTCCAGGATCAGGGCCAGCGCCAGGTAGTCGAGCCCGGCGCCGTCGTAGACGGTCGGCACCGCGACGCCGTAGCAGCCGAGTTCGGCCAGCCCGCGCAATTCGGCCTTCGGGAAGTGGTGGATCTTGTCCCACTCGGCCGCCTTCGGTGCGATACGGTCCTGCACGTAGGCGCGCACGGCATCCTGCACGGCAAGGTGGTCTTCGGTGAGCAACATCGGGTCAGGACTCCGGGACGGCCTGCAGCGACCGGTTCAGGGCCGTTCGGCCAGCGCCAGGCGCGCGGCCAGCAGCGCGAACAGGCTGCCGCCCGCCAGGTGCAGCGCGCGTACGACAGAGGGCCCAGGCTGCCAGCGTCGCAGCGGTGCGACGAGCAGGACGAAGGCGACCAGGAACAGGCTGCCCTGCGCGATCGCCCAGGCACCCAGGAACAGGAAGGCGAGGGTCTTGTTGGCGGCATCGGCGTCGATGAACTGGGGCAGCAGCGCCAAGAAGAAGAGGGCGACCTTGGGGTTCAGCACGTTCGTCAGGAAGCCCTGGCGCAGCAGCGCCCTGGCACCGACCGGCGCGTGAACCGGCGCGGCGACCCTGACGTCCGGCGCCGGGCGCAAGCCCGACCGCAGCATGCCCACGGCGAGCCACAGCAGGTAGGCAGCGCCGGCCCATTTGACGGCACTGAAGGCCGCGCTCGATGCCGCCATCAGGGCGGCCAGCCCGAAGGTTGCGGCCAGCGCGTGCACCACGCAGCCGATGCTGACGCCCAGCGCCGCGGCGAGCCCGGCCCGGACCCCGCCACGCAGCGTCGCCACCAGCGTGAAGGCCATGTCGACGCCCGGCGTCGCGTTGAGCACGAAGACGGTCAGCGTGAAGAGCGCGAGATCGTGGGTGCCGAACATCGCTGCCTGCTCAGAGCATCTCGACGGCCAGCGCGGTCGCTTCGCCGCCGCCGATGCACAGCGCCGCGACGCCGCGCTTCAGGCCGCGCTTCTTCAGCGCGCCGAGCAGCGTCACCACGATGCGCGCGCCGGAGGCACCGATCGGATGTCCGAGGGCGACCGCGCCGCCGTGCACATTGACGATCTCGTGCGGCAGCTTGAATTCGGCCATCGCTGCCATCGTCACCGCGGCGAAGGCCTCGTTGACCTCCCACAGGTTGACGCTCTTGGCGTCCCAGCCGCTGCGCTTGAGTACCTTCTCGATCGCTCCGGCCGGCGCCGTCGCGAACCACTCCGGAGCCTGGGCGTGGACGGCGTGGCCGGCGATGCGCGCGATCGGCTTCGCGCCCATCTTCGCGGCCGTGCTCTCGCGCATCAACACCAGCGCCGCCGCGCCGTCTGAAATGCTCGACGAACTCGCGGCGGTGATCGTGCCGTCTTTCTTGAAGGCCGGCTTCAGTCCGGGGATCTTGTCGAGCTTGGCCTTGAAAGGCTGCTCGTCGAACTTGACCACCGTGTCGCCCTTGGGACTGGCCAGCGTCACCGGCGCCATCTCCCAGGCGAAGCTGCCGTCCTCGTTGGCCGCCTTGGCGCGCTGCGTGCTCGCGATCGAGAACTGGTCCATCGCCTCGCGCGTGAAGCCGTACTTGCCGACGCATTGCTCGGCGAAGACACCCATGGCCTTGCCGCGCTCATAGGCGTCCTCCAGGCCGTCGAGCGCCATGTGGTCGTACATCTGCGCGGCGCCGTACTTGACTCCCTTGCGCGCGAACAGCAGGTGCGGCGCATTGGTCATGCTCTCCATTCCACCGGCAACCATCACGTGGGCCGAACCCGCAGCGAGCATGTCGTGCGCGAACATCATCGCGCGCATGCCGCTGCCGCACATCTTGGACATCGTCACCGCGCCGCTGCTGTCTGGCAGGCCGGCCTTGCGCAGCGCCTGACGCGCCGGTGCCTGGCCCTGGCCGGCCATCAGGCAGTTGCCGAAGAGCACCTCGTCAACCGAGTCGCCCGGGACGCCGGCGCGCTCGACGGCTGCCTTGATCGCGACGGCGCCGAGTTCCCAGGCCGCGAGGCTGGCGAAGTCACCGAGCAGGCCGCCGATCGGCGTGCGGGCGGCAGAAACGATCACGATGCTCTCGGCGGCCATGGCGGACTCCTTCTTCGGTTCGATGGCGCAAGCATAGTGGTGCCGGGCGACGCCTGCACGAGTTGTGTCGCCCGCCGCCGGTGTATGGTCGAGTCGAGCACCTGTCCTTCAACCCGAACGGAGCCTCCGACCATGTTTGAAAAAGTCCTGCTGCCGACCGACGGATCCGATGTGTCGCTGGCCGCGGCCGGGCGTGCGCTGGCGCTGGCCAAGCTCGCCGGCGCGCCCTTGCATGTCGTGTTCGTCCAGGAGCCCTATCCGTACACCGGCATCGGTGCGGCGAGCAGCGTCGGTGCGCAGGAGTACCTGGTAGCGGGCCAGCAGCATGCGGCACAGGCGTTCGCCCGCGTCGGCGCCTTGGCCCAGGCGCAGGGCGTGAGCCTGAGCACCGAGAGTGTCGAGGGCCACAGCCCGGCCGAGCATATCGTCGAGGCTGCCCGTCGCTGTGGTGCCGACGCCATCGTGATGGCCTCGCACGGCCGCACCGGCCTCGCGCGGGTGCTGCTGGGCAGCGTGGCCGCCAAAGTGCTGATGCTGTCGCCGGTGGCAGTGATGATCGTCAAGTAGGGCGGGCCGCGCAGCCCGTCGTCAGCGCTGCGCCGTTCGCGGCGGCCGTGCTGCAAAGCGCTTGCGCTCGTCGTAGGGAAAGACGTCGTGCACGTGGCCGGCGGCGATGCGCTGCTGGTGGCCCTGCCAGAACGAAGCGTCGAACAGGTCGGCATGGTGCTTCAGAAAGACCTCGCGCACCTTGTCATTGCCGAGAAGGAACGGGCGAAACGTCTCCGGGAACACGTCCTTCGGTCCGACGTGGTACCAGACCTCGCCGCTCATCTCCTCTTCGTCGTTGCGCGGCGTCGGCACACGGCGGAAGCGGCAGTCGGTGATGTACTCGATCTCGTCGTAGTCGTAGAACACCACCTTGCCGTGGCGGGTAACGCCGAAGTTCTTCCACAGCATGTCGCCGGGGAAGATGTTGGCCGCCACCAGGTCCTTGATCGCGTTGCCGTATTCGACCACGGCGTGCTCGATCTGCTCCGGCGTCGCGTCGTGCAGGTAGATGTTGAGCGGGATCATGCGCCGCTCGATGTACAGGTGGCGGATCACCACCGCGTCGCCGTCTTCCTCGAACACGCTGGCGCACTCGCGCTGCAGCTCGGCCACCAGGTCGTCGTCGAAACGGGACCGGGGGAAAGCCACGTTCGTGTACTCGAGCGTGTCGGCCATGCGGCCGACGCGGTCATGGGTCTTGACCAGCAGGTACTTGCCCATGATCTGCTCGCGCGTGGTGTCCTTGGGCGGCGGGTAGAAGTCCTTGATGACCTTGAACACGTAGGGGAAGGAGGGCAGGTCGAACACCAGCATCACCATGCCCTTGATGCCGGGGGCGACGCGGAAGGTGTCGCTGGAGTGGCGCAGGTGGTAGAGGAAGTCGCGGTAGAAGATGTTCTTGCCCTGCTTCTGCAGGCCGATCGCGCTGTACAGCTCGGAGCGCGGCTTCCTGGGCATCATCGAGCGCAGGAACTGCACGTAGGCGCTCGGGATCTCCATCTCGACCATGAAGTAGGCGCGCGCGAAGCTGAAGATCAGCAGCAGATCGTCCTCGCCGAAGAGTGCCGCGTCGATCAACAGCGGCCCGCTCTCGCCATGCACGATCGGGAGCGCGAACGGCGTCTCGTTGAAGCCGTTGATGACCTTGCCGACGACGTAGGCGCCCTTGTTGCGAAAGAACAGCGAGGACAGCACCTGGATCTGGAAATTGGTGCGCAGGCGCCAGTCGCCGAGCTGCTTGACCACAGCGCCGAGCACCGCGTCGACGTCGCGGTCGAGGTCTTCGAACTCGCGCCGCAGTTGGAAGTTGGTGACGATGCGCAGCAAGGTCTCGCGCAAGGTGTCGCGCGTCGGGTAGTAGGCGCGGTAGGTCGGCGTTGCGGCCGGTTCGTCGTTCTCGATGTACTCGGTCGAAACGGCCGGGCGCACGAAGATGAAGTCGTTGCGGAAGTAGCTGCGGTGCAGCAGCTTGGTCGTCACCGAATTGAAGAAGGTCTCGGCCAGCTCGGGCTGATGGTGGTTGGTCAACAGGCCGATGTAGTGCAGCTTGACCTGCTGCCACACATCGGCCGGCAGCGTCGGCGCGGCGAATTCGCGTGTCAGGCGCTCACTGGCTTCGTTGACGCGCAGGTCGTAGAACTCGATGCGCTCGCGCTGCGCGCGTTGCTGACCGTGCCAGTCGGCCGCCTCGAAGCGCGCCTGGGCCTCACGCGTCGTTTCGCGAAACAGCCGGTAGTGGCGGTTGAAGCCGTCGAGCATCGCCTGGGCGATATCGACGGCGCGGGGGTCGGTGAGCTGGGGGAACATGCGGTTCAGGGCCCGCGCAAGCGCACGAAGAGATGGCGGTCGATCACGCGGCCCGCCTTGACCGTGCTCTGGCGCTGCACCGCTTCGAGGAGGAA